>JAZKZF010000014.1:0-44885 GCA_045612525.1 Paludibacteraceae bacterium
TAGCACGAAGCGAGTCTGTGGCATAGGGCCTTCAAAGGCATCTACTAGCAGCAGCACGCCGTCTGCCATGTTCAGTACGCGCTCCACCTCGCCACCGAAGTCGGCGTGGCCCGGAGTGTCAATCACATTGATCTTGCAGCCCTTGTATTCAATGGCTACGTTCTTCGCCAAGATGGTGATACCACGCTCACGCTCCAACTCGTTGTTGTCGAGGATAAGCTCGCCTTTCTGTTCGTTTTCACGGAAGAGGTTAGCGGTGTACAACATCTTGTCAACCAAGGTCGTTTTACCATGGTCAACGTGTGCGATGATAGCTATATTTCTGATGTTTTGCATATTCTTTTTGTGTGCCCATATGTATGCGCACATTGCGCATATTATGAAAAAGTTTGCAAAATTACTGCTTTTTTTGTAAATATGCAAATTTTAAGAACAATTTTTGCACATTACAAAAATATTCTGTACCTTTGCAGGTTGTTAGGATAAATACAAATGAAACCAATTAGTAATATTGAGATAATGGCGCCTGTGGGCTGCTGGGAAAGTTTGGCTGCAGCTATTGAAGCGGGAGCTACGAGTGTGTATTTCGGTATAGAGTATCTGAATATGCGTTCGCGTTCCTCTGCAAACTTCACGACTCAAGACCTCCATACGATTGTAGAACGTTGCCAAGCTGTAGGTGTCAAAACCTACCTGACTCTCAACACAGTAATGTATCCAGAGGACTTGTCGTTGATGCGTGAGATTGTGGATCATGCTAAAGCAGCAGGCGTATCGGCTATCATAGCTTCGGATATCGCAGCATTGCAATATGCTTTTGCGTCGGGTGTCGAAGTGCACCTTTCTACCCAACTTAATATAGCCAATACAGAGGCGTTGAAGTTCTATGCTCAGTATGCGGATGTGGTGGTGTTGGCGCGTGAATTGAATATGGACCAAGTGGCAAGTATCTATCATGATATTATTGAGCAAAATATCCGTGGTCCAAAAGGCGAATTGATTCGTGTTGAGATGTTTTGCCATGGTGCTTTGTGTATGGCTGTGAGTGGCAAATGTTATTTGAGTCTCAATAACTTAGGTGCGAGTGCTAATCGCGGAGCATGTATGCAGATTTGCCGCCGTGGCTACGTGGTGAAAGACAAGGAAAGCGATCTTGAGTTGGAGGTGGATAACCAATATATAATGTCGCCGAAAGACCTCAAGACCATTCACTTCCTCAACAAAATGCTCGATGCTGGTGTGCGTGTACTCAAGATAGAAGGTCGTGCACGTGGAGCTGAGTATGTGAAGACGGTTGTGGAGTGTTATAAAGAAGCTGTTGATTTGTGGCTCAAGGACAATGAAATATGGGCTACAGACGCAATTGAACCCCACATCGAAAATTGGAACACTCGTCTTGCTCGCGTCTTTAATCGCGGTTTCTGGGATGGCTATTATCAAGGACAGAAATTAGGCGAGTGGACACATAAATATGGTTCACGAGCTACTCGCAAGAAGGTTTTTGCTGGTAAATGTACCAATTTCTTCAAGAATATTTCTGTGGCAGAATTTTATTTAGAAGCCACTAAGGAGATTCGTGAGGGCGATGAACTCCTCATTACAGGCGAAACAACCGGTGCCTATGAATTGGTAGCAAAAGATATCCACGATGCCAAAGGACAACTTCGAACAGACGTGCAAAAGGGCGAGTATTTTGCCATCAAAACGGATAAGATGGTCCGTCGTGGTGATCGAATATTCCTGCTCAAAATTGAGGAATAAAACAAATAGACTTGGCAGTTACTGCCAAGTCTATTTTCTTAATTCATAATTCTTAATTAGAAAGTCGCCCCAGTATTCTTTTCTTCGGCTCCTGCATCTACTTTATGCTCCTCTTCGAGCCAAAGCCATGTAGTGTTACTTTCTTTGCCCAAGTACTGCACTTTGGCTTTTACGATTTTTGTGCCTTCAGGCACCGCTACTGGCTCACTATATACCTGCCATTCGCTATCATCAAAGTTATAGAGTATCTCGCCACCTTCCATCACCTTGTTCATCGCCACGGTCAATGGCAAACTGTCCACTGCCACTGGCTTCACACCAGGTTGTTGAATATGGAAATTACGACCGCTGGCTGCTAACTGCGGCACGAATACTTCATATACCAAGCGGTTGTATTCGCTCAAAGTCAATGCACTGCGGTTGTTCCATGCACGCTCCGCCAAACCGTAGATCTTAGGATAAATCTGCCACTCCACTTGTGCGAACGAACGAATCACTTCGCCCCACAATTGCGCATTCATACCTATCACATTTGGGTGAATTAGTGGCTCCCAATCAAACGAGCGATACTCATCGGTGTAACCGCCCCAGTTGAGTCCCTTTTCTTCGTGGTGATTGCAGTACGCAAAGTCAAAGTACAGGCGATTAGCATTGGCCAGCACCACGGGATAACCGGCTTCTGCCATCTCCAATGGTTTGGTGTTGCTATTGAGCCACGAATAGCAAATAGCTTTGCTCTCTGGTTTGCAGAAATGGGTAATCTCTTCCCAGCCCATTGGTTGTAGGTTGTAGCGATTCAAAATCTCCAATACCGCATCAATAAACGCCTGATGCTCCTCGCGTGTCAATGCACCTTTTGGTACTTCGTCACCGCCGATATTCAGTATGCGCAATGGCTGTCCTGCCTCCTCGTGCATCTTCACAATTTCTGTGATTACATGGTCAATAAACTCTACCGCATAGGGCTTGGTTACATCAATCACATTGTCCGTGTAGTTTTGCGCAGATTTATATATACGAGCATCAAACGCACTGTCTGTCAGCATGTTACCCATCGCTTTTTTTGCTGCGCGCATATGTCCTGGCATGTCTATCTCTGGTATCACACGGATATGACGTTCGCCTGCGTACTTCAGTAATTCGATATACTTCTCACGTGTGATATAGCCGTTGGCTGTGGTTGGCGCTTTAGGGTCCCAACCGCCGCAATACATAGGCAATAAGCATTCGCTCTCGTCGGTAGTATAGCCACGGCGACCACCAATATCGGTCAATTGTGGCAAACCAGGAATCTCCAATCGCCATGCCTCATCATCCGTCAAGTGGAAGTGTAGCACATTCAGTTTGTGGTAGGCCATTACATCCAAAACACGGAAAATCGAGTCCACGGGGTAGTAGTTGCGCACCACATCCAGCATGATACCGCGATGGTGCAAGTCTGGGTAGTCGGTCACGCTTCCGCATGGCACCACTTCGCCCCATTGTTTCAATGTCTGTTTGGCGTAGAATACGCCTGCTTCATCGCTGGCTTCGATGGTGATTGTGCTTGGAGTGATCACCATGCGATAACCTTCCGCCACCATGTTCGCATCGGTGCGTGTGATGAACTCTGCCTTTGCCACTTCGCACCCCCCGTCGGTATAAATAACCTGCTTAGGTTGTGGCAACAACGGCTGCGCCTTTCCGTTTTCGGTTTTCACCTTTCCGTTTTCAGTTTTCACTCTTTCCACATAATCATACACATACGGACCATCTGCATATGGTGTTTTCTCCCATGTTACGATACCGCGTTTCATCTGCTCTGGACGTGTGAATGGCGCATAGGTGCAAGGGATACTAATCGGCTTCCCACTTTTCACCTTTCCGTTTTCACCTTTCACCTTCACCAAGAAGAATCCCTCTGGACGCGATGTCTGACGGATGGCATTACCTTTGAATAGCAACTTAAATGTTCGGCTGCTATCGGGCATCAGCGGTTGAAAATCTGCAGTAGGTGTAATGCTGTGATAGCTGGCTTGCAATTCTGTTTGCAGAATTTGGTCGCCTTCTGTGTAGATAGGGTGGAGTGACATGTAGTTGAAGTACAAGGTCCATCCCTCGTTGGTGATAGGTTCGTCCGAAAGGTTGGTAATCGTGTAGTACAATTCGCAGACTCCTGGTTGGACATCATTCTTACCCATTTCCCAATGAATTGACATTGGCGGAGTGCTGTTGCATGCTACCAATGAGCATAAGGCAACGAAAATAATAGAATGAAAAATCTTTTTCATGTTGAATAAAGGGTGTTTTGGTATAAGTGTAGTTAGTAATAATCAAATGCAGATCGTATTAAATCTTAAGTCATGCTGCAAAGGTACTTTTTTTTTTCAATATATGCAAATGCTCAACGTAATCAATTTTTTTTGTTGACCGATACGATTGATTGTGCTAAATAATGTGGAATGATACTTTTATCTGTGCCAAATTCATTTGAATTGCCCAAATTCGTTTCTTTTTCCTTCATAGATTCGCTTGCTTATCCACTCTCATAATCTCATAACCATATATTGATTTCTCCCTTTTCAACTCTTAGTGATTAGTTAGTGATTAGTTAGTGATTAGTTAGTCATTACTTAGTTATTGCTTAGTTATTCTCGTTGTCATATGGTGATTATTCCTTTATTATCTCATACTTTCCCTCTACCTTTATTCTTCTTTTTCTTTATTTATCAGTTTTAGGTTATTTATATGACCGCTCCATTGAATATTCTGATTTTTTTATTTCAAATCGTTTGTTACTAAAATAGGATTAATAATCATTTTTTTTATTTTTTTTCGAAAACGTTTGCGGAATTCAAAAAAAAGCAGTAACTTTGTGCCCGATTTATAAACCATGGGATAATAATTATTATTAACTTTAAATAAATTTAACTAACATGAAAAAAATTCTTCTTTCTTTCCTTGCTCTAGTGGCAATGGTGGGTATGGTTAATGCGCAACGTGCTTGGGCGTACGACTTGCAATTGACATCAGCCGAGTCTTCTTACACGTTCGCTTTCAAAGCGATGACAGCTGGTACTGCTACTTTGGTCTTTACCGATGCAGCAGGTGCTGAAGTGGGTACAGTAGATCTGGGCGCTGTAGAAGCTGGTGCTAACACCAAAACCTTGGCTTTGGCAGAGATCCCAGGTACAGGCAACCTTAATTGGGCGGTAAAAATGACTGGCGCAGCAATCGAGGAGGTTACGCAGTTGACCGATGATAGCAAATACAATGGTTTTTGGTTTGCTTATGGTGTGGGAGTTGATAACAATCCAGAGTCTAAGTATTTTGGAAATATCTATGTTTCCAATCCTCGTCATAGCTCAGCTCCAGCACAAACAGGATTTTATAAATATAGCCCAGAGTTGGTGCTGGATTCAACGTTATTTGTAGATGGAACAAAAGTTGGTTACAAACCAACTAATGTAACTTTGGCAAATGCTGTTGATGCTATTCAACGTATTGCAGTTAGTCCAGTAGATGGAACGGTTGCTTTTGTTCAATGGAATGCTGCTCCTTTTGCTGCATATGGTATGGATCCTGCCAACTTGAATGGCGAGGCAAAGAATCTTACCGTTGGTATCAATCAGCCTACAGCATTGTGCTATGATCACGAGGGTTCGTTATGCGTATTGAGTTACGATGGAAAGAGTGACGACAACAAAAGTATTTATGGCATCTATACTATTAATGGTGAAGATACAGTCAAGGTGTTTAGCGAAGTGGGCTGGTTGTTAGGTGGTTATAATGAGATCGCTTCTGATGGTCAAGGTGGTTTCTATGTGGTTAGTGGACAGCTCAATACTAGCAATGTGGTCCTATCAGGCAAATTGCAACATGTTAGTAAAAAAGGAGTTATTGATTTAGAGGTAGTTCAAGGAACAGATACTTTAGGATTGCCTGCTAATTTTAACCGTTTGCGTTTGGCTTATGATTTGAAGCATAATGTGTTTGCTATAGGTGGTGGTGGGAAGGTCACTCTGTATAATGCTACATATGATGCAGAAACAGGTGCCCCTACTTTGGTGAAATGGACTGAAACAGCTGAATTAACACTTAATATGGATGGTATCGCATTTGACTATGCTGGTGATTTGTATGTAGTATCTGCGGGAACGGAGACATTCTACAAATTTGCTCTTCCAACTGACAATAATACATGCACTACTCCAGCTCCTAAGGCACAAGTGGTGGCTAAGTCTGGTACAACTGCTGTGGATAATGTAGTTGCACCTGCAACCGTACAGAAATTGGTACGCAATGGTCAAGTGCTCATTATTCGTGATGCTAAGACATTCAATATGTTAGGACAAGAAGTAAAGTAATCGAATTCCTAAATGTCCGCAATGACATCATAAAAAACACTAACATGTTGCCATGACTTGGTCTGGTAACGTGTTAGTGTTTCTTAAGTACAATAATTTATAACAAATCAAGGTGTTAACCATGAAAAGATTTTTTAGTTGTTTGTTGGCTCTTTTGTCTATGATCGGTGTTGCAAATGCACAACGTGTTTGGGCATATGCTCTGCAAGTAGAGGAGATGGAAGGAGATCATCCTGTATATAATTTTACGTTTATTGCTACTGCTGATGCAACGAGTGCAAATCTTGTTTTTACAGATGAAGATGGTAATGAAACAGGTAAAGTTGCAATCCAAAATGTATCACAAGGTGAGAATGTTGTAGAACTTTCTTTGGAGCAAATACCTGGATCGGGTATGCTGAATTGGGCTGTAGAACTTTCGGGCGAAGCAATTGCCGAAGTTACTGAAGTTACCGACGATGCTGTAGATGCCTTCCATTTCTATCTCCCACAAGGTGTTGCTATCAATAATAATCCAGAGTCTGCACACTTTGGCAAGATATATGTGGCAAATCCTCAGGTTGGTACCGATGGCTTGAGCGAATATACTAGCACGCAAACACGTGGTATTTATGTGTTTGATCCACTTTTGAATCTTGAGAACGAACCTGGTGTAGGTTATTCTCCATTTTTCTTTACTT
This sequence comes from Paludibacteraceae bacterium, assembly GCA_045612525.1. Taxonomy (GTDB): domain Bacteria; phylum Bacteroidota; class Bacteroidia; order Bacteroidales; family Paludibacteraceae; genus Colicola. The sequence continues at coordinate 6,788 of JAZKZF010000014.1, forward strand.
TAGGAAATACTTGGGATGCAATCCATCGTATAGCTGTAGATCCTAAGGATGGAACTGTTGCCTTTGTGAAATGGGACGTTGAGCCATTTTCTGTATATGCTGTAAGTCCCGATACACTAGGAACAGATGTTTGGTGGGATACTGTTGCAGAGTTAACACCAGACCTCAATCAACCTGTGGCTTTATGCTATGACAATGCTGGTGATTTGCATGTTTTGTGCTATGACCAAAAAGGCGAAAAGGCACAAATTTATAGCATATACAAGGTGTTACCTGATGGCACTACTGAAACATTCTTCTCAAAGGAAGGTTGGATTGTAAGCGGACGCTCTAGTATCGCTTCCGATGGAAAAGGCGGTTTCTGGGTTGTTTCAAAGGCAACCGATAATTCTGTTGCTACAGGCAAACTGATGCACGTTGGTAAGAATGGTATCGATTTCGAAGTATGGAATGATTCCGATACGTTGGGTCTTCCTGTAAACTTCAATCGTGGCCAAGTGGCATATGACATGCAACGTGATATCTTGGCTGTTGGCGGCGGCGGAAAGGTAACCCTATATAATGTTACTTACGACGATAATGGTGCTCCTTTGATGGAGAAGTGGACAGAAACACCAATGTTTAATCCTGAAAAACCAGCATGGAATACGGATGGTATTGCTTTCGACTATGCAGGTGATATGGTCGTTATGAGTGGTTCAATTGAGCGTTTCTATAAATTCGCTATGCCAACTGACAATAATACTTGCACTACACCAGCTCCAAAAGCGCAGGTTATTGAGAAAGATGATACAGCTGTTCAAAATACAACTATCGCTAATCAAAAAGTGCGTAAAGTAATGGTAGATGGACAATTATATGTTCGTCGCGCTGGTAAACTATACACTATCTTAGGTCAGCAAATGTAATAATATATTAAGGATAAAGGACCTCGGCGTCCTTTATCCTTGAATTTTCATAACAATAGCTAATAATATCATGAAACAGAAATCTGCACTCCTATCCATTCTATTGGTATTGAGTCTATTCGCTTTACATGCCTCGCCTAAACGCGAAATGCGTGCAACGTGGTTGACTACCGTTGCTAATATTGATTGGCCATCGTCTACTACGGTAACTGTGGAGGAGCAGCAAGCTGAATTATTAGAATTGTTGGATGTGTGTGTGGAAACGAATATGAATACCGTTTTATTTCATATTCGTCCAGCATGCGATGCTTTATACCAATCTAACTATGAACCTTGGTCTAGTTATCTAAATAATGGGCGTGGTACAAACCCAGGATGGGATCCTTTGCAATTTTGTATCGATGAGTGTCACAAGCGTGGTTTGACATGCCATGGGTGGATCAATCCATATCGTTACAACGAGCGTGGTGGATATGATTGGACTGGAGAAGATGAATCACCATTGAATTATACACAAACTCATCCAGAGTGGTTGCTCTATTATGCCAACGACATTATTCTTGACCCCGCTCTTCCAGAAGTGCGTCAGCGAATCAAAGAAGTAGTGGGAGACATTATTAATAATTACGATGTAGACGGAATCCTGATGGATGATTATTTCTATCCTTATGGTGGAACCTCTAATCAGGATGCAAATAGTGTTGCTCAATACAAACCTGAAGAAATGAATGTGGGGGATTGGCGCCGTCAAAATGTCAATATGATGATCAAAGAGGTGTATGACACCATTCAGGCTGTCAAACCTTGGGTAACATTTGGCGTCTCGCCTTTTGGTATTTGGACTACAGATACCAACGTGGCAAAAAAACGCAACGTGAAATTACCAAATGGCATCTCTGGAGGTAACATGTATGCTGAAATTTATTGCGATCCTGTTGCATGGTTGGAAGAAGGAACGGTAGATTACCTATCTCCACAATTATATTGGAAAGTAGGAGGTAGCCAAGATTATAAGCGATTGAGCCGCTGGTGGGGAAATCTTTGCAATCGTTTTGGAAAGCATTTCTATTCTAGTATGGCTTTGTATCGATTTGAGGAAGGTGATGAGGGCTTTTCCATTAGTGATATTCGTCAACAATTAGAATTCAATCGTGTCGTTACTGATAACGCTCCTGGTGCAGTATTTTATAATACACTGGCCTGGACGAATTACAATGCCAAAAAACTACGATTCAACCTTACAAAAGATGACGCAGAATTCCAGCACCTAGCCTTACCACCTGCTATCAATTGGAAACCTGCACAAGAAAGAGTGATGGCCGAAAATTTGGTGTTGAATGGTCAAACCTTATCTTGGACACATCCGGACAAGGATGTGCATTTTGCCATCTATGCGACTACTGCAGATAGTGTAGGTGCTTTTTCTGTAGGAGACGCTTTAGTCGGAATTTCTTATACTACAACTTTTGAATTGCCCACGAATATTAACCCACAAGACTATCGAATAGGAGTCAGTGTGTTGGATAAATATAATAATGAGTATGCTTTGCGCATTTTGGGAGAAGAACTTAAAGCTCCTCAAGCACCTAACTTGCTTTTCCCACGTGATAAACAACCTCGTAAGTTACCTTTCCTATTCGAATGGCAACCAGTAGATGGCGCAGATAGTTATATCATCCAGATTGCTCGTGACGAGCAAATGCAAGAACTTTTAGTGGTGCAAGAGGTGGTGTCAACTACTTTTTCTACAGATTTGCGCATCAATCTAGAATACTTGGATTTTGGTGTTTACTATTGGCGAGTGAAAGCAAGAGTGCCAAATGCAGGAGATACCTGGAGTGTTGTGAGATCGGTGGAATTTGCGCTTGAAGATGCGTTAGAAAATGTGTTAGAGGAAGAAACTTCTCCATGTGAAAAAATTCTCCAAAATGGATTACTGCTGATTGAAAGAGGTGGAAAATTATATGATGCATTAGGAAATCAGATTGACTTAAAATAATATTAATACTTAAATTTATAATCATGAGAAAATTAACGCTCTTTTTTGGGTTGTTATTAGCAGTATTAACTACTGCCCAAACAACGGTAAGCATTCGCAACCAAAGGATGGAAGTAAATCGTAATGGACAGACTTACATCTTGGCTCCTAATGGTGATGATGCAAGTTATTTCTGGGCAAGTGTGTCGCCCGATGGCAAACACCTTGTCTATGTTACAGCTCGTTATGGCACATTCGTCTGTGACATCAATGGCGAGAATGTACGTTCTATGGGACGAATGAACGCCCCTAAATGGTTAGATGATAACCATATTTCTGGTATGCAAGAATTTTACAAAGGTCATGATGAGATTGATTATATTCGCTATATCTCACGCAATATCAATGATCACTCTACTCGTGAACTGAATGATGAAGAACGAACAGCATTTATTCAAGCAGAGAACCTAAGTTTAGAGGCGGATAGAGAGCGTCATGCAAAACGTATTGCAGCTCGTAAAGAGGAAGCACGTACCGACTTCACAGGTCTTAAGATTTATATCAATCCTGGTCATGGTGGATATGACGGAAATGATCGTAGCGTATGGACTATCCCTGTGCCTGCTGAGTGGACTGATTCTACTGGTTATTGGGAGAGTAAATCTAACCTCGTTAAAGGACTAGCACTCAGAGATATGCTCGAAGCTGCCGGTGCTGAGGTGATTATGTCACGTACCACCAACAATTCAGGAGAGCGTGATATTGAATATTATCCAAATGCTACTGCACAAGAACTAGAGGAATTACAGAATGGTGATGACCGTGATCTAGGAGCAATCGGTAGAGAAGCTAGTGATAACGATGTAGATCACTTCATTTCTATACACTCGAATGCTTTGGGAAGTCCAAGTCACCAAACTAACTATTTATTGATTTTATATCGTGGCTACAACGACAACCCTCAAGTCGAACCAAGTGATGATATGGCGAAAGAAGTGGCGCCAATCTTGTACAAAAACCCATTAACCACATGGTCTAGCTCTGAACCCAAAATATATGGTGATGTCACTTTCTATGGAGAAGAGCATGGTGGCTTGGGTGTGTTAAAGTTGTTAACCGTACCGGGTTTCTTAACTGAAGGTAGTTTCCATGATTATGCACCAGAAACACACCGATTGATGAGTAAGGATTATTGTCGCTTGGAGGCATTGCGCATGTTCCATTATTTCCATAAATGGTTTAACGTAGCTATGCCACAAACAGCTACTATCAGTGGTACTGTGAAATCTAGCAATGAAACTGTGGATGAATTTGCGGATCAATGGGTGGATGAAAGCGGAAGAAAGAGATTTAAATATATCAAGGGTTCTAATGACCAATGGTTGCCACTAAATGGTGCAAAAGTGGAATTATATAAAGATGATGTTAAAGTTGCTGAAACAACAACTGATGAGTGGTATAATGGTGTATTTGCATTCTATGACCTAGAACCTGGTACTTACAAGTTGGTAGTAACAAAAGAAAAGTATGAAACCATAACTCAGGAAGTTACGGTGAAAGCAGAGGAGATTGCTGGTGTAAACATTCAAGTAAAGAACACTCGCCTACAGCGCGAAGATTTCTCAGATACAGGAAAAGAAACTATTGCTATTGACAAATATGTATTCGAAGCGGTGGGAGATAAAGTTTCAACCCCTACTAATATCACACGTGCTTTGTATCGTAATGGTAAGTACTATTTCTTAGCAAACGGAGAGATTAAACAATATTCTTCCGATTTCAAAACTGTTACCACCATCCCTGCTCCTGCAGATGTTGAGTTAAGTGATATAGGATTTACTGCAGATGATTGTCTTGTAGCAAAGGTAAAAGATGCCGGTATTTTCTATACATGGGATGATAAGATGACAACTCCTACAATACTTTTTGAAGTGGAAGGAATAAAAGGTAATTCTTTTGCAGTGAGTGGTGCTCGTTGGGGTAGTAAATATTATATGGGTGAAGATCTAACGATGTATGTTGTTACATATGATGCGGATAAGAATGCAGCAACTGTAACAACTACAACCGTACAAGAGTCACTTTCGAACAAACAATTGACATATACTCCTAATGGTGAAATCAGCACTATCGCAGGAGCTTCGTTCATGCGTTACGCCAATTGTGCCTATATGGCAAAACCTGTTGGTACAGGTATGAACTTCCAACTATTTGATGTGACTGGCGATACTGCAAAAGATGCTAGTGAAATATACCCATCTACCACAACATCAGATGCACCTTATGTGACTACTATGGCATGGGTAGATGGATACATTATGCACGTAGTAGTAGTTGCTGAGGGAATTGGTATGCAACACTTCCAAAACCCGATGGCACGCATTGCAAATATTTATGCGGGTGAAGTAAGTTTTGATGAGAAAAACTTCTCATTCCGTCTCAATGATGATGCTGCAGATGTGATTATTGCAATCGAAAGAGATGGTGAGGAAGTTGCTTCTCAAAGTCTTGGCGCACTCAAAAAAGGTATGAATAAAGTAGAAAATCCATTCGCTGGAGAAGAGTTTGATGCATTCACTATTACAGCAACTGCCCGTCCGATAGCCTTCCCTATACGAGTTAGCAATGATGATAAGATATTCCAATTCTATGCATCACGTGGTGTAGCTGTGGATAGAACTCCAAGTAGCCCATTCTTTGGTCGTATCTATGTGGGTAACTGCGTAGGCGGAATGTGTAGTGGAGGTGAAAATGGTGGTGATCCTGCTCCATCATATCGAAATTCTTCAATGGGTATCTTCGTTTTAGGAAACGACTTTACAGATGTAACAAATCAAGGTAACACCGGATGGTTAGGTGATATCGCATGGGGAGAGAACCAATTGAATACAAGCGCAGGTATCTATGAGTTTGCTTTCGCTCGGCCAGCAGTTGCTCCTGATGGTGATGTGTTTGTTACAAGTACTGCAGTTGCATCTTCTGGTGTGTATATCATGAATCCTGCCGCTCCAGAAGATCAATTCGTAACAGTTTTTGAAGGACGTCGCAATAAAGATAATGGACAAATCTTGGCTACCAACAGAAAACCTATTGCCAACCCAGTAATGCACTGCTGTATTTTGGGCACAGGTAAAGATGAGGTCCTTTATACATTTGACCGAGATAAGTCCACGGGAAAAGTATTTACAAGTATTAACCAATACAATCTTGGTGAATTGGAAGAATTGCCTTGGAAGACCGAACCTTCTGCTGTATTCTATGATGATACAGAAGAGAATTTCATGGAAAATGGTTGTGGTCAGATTGCATATGATCAACGAGGTGGATTTTTTATGAGCCAATATCGTGCGAATAGTAGTTGGGTAAAACCTGCTTTGTTGCACGTAAATAAAGATGGCGAATGGGACTTCAATATCTCTAATAACGGCGTAGATGCAGCCCTACAAGGTGGTATGGCATTAAACCAAGATGGTAGTCTTTTGGCCATGGGTACCGAGGCTGGTATGGTAAAATTATGGAGTGTAGAGTATGATGAAGAAGGGGCGCCTTCCTTGACAGAAATGTATACCATCAATTGGGGTAATGGTGCTGGAAATACTATGGGCGTTGATTTTGATGCAGCAGGTAACCTTTATATTGTATCTAACTCTAACGAACGTCTAATGGTATACGCATTACCTAATGCAGAGAATACATATACAACACGTATTTCTTTGAAACCTACAACTGATGTCGACAATATTACTACTAATCAAGAGGTAATCCGTATGGGTGTTTATTCTGTACTTGGTCAATATCTTGGAGAAGATGAGAGTGGTTTGCCACATGGTATGTATATAATCAATGGTAAAAAAGTAATCAAATGAAACGATTAGCATTTATATGGATAGCATTGGCTGTGTTTGTTACAGCCAATGCTGCTATGGTTACTGGCAAGGTGACCGATCCTTCGGGAGAGCCTTTAATAGGTGTGAGTGTTATGGTTTCTGGTACTTCTATTGGAACAATTACTGACTTTGATGGATTGTATATGATAGAGGTTGCTAATGATGCCCAGCTACAGTTTTCATACATGGGTTATCAAACCGTAACGGAAAATGTAAAATCACGCAGCGTAATCAACGTGGTACTCAAGGAGGATACACGCCTCCTGGATGAAGTGGTTGTCGTGGGTTATGATACCCAACGCAAAGCTAATCTCACAGGTGCCGTAGGTTCAGTAAGCGTTGAAGACCAACTAGAGGGACGTCCTTTAGCCAATGTAGGTACGGGTATGCAAGGTGCAGTAGCTGGTCTTACTGTCACTAACTCGTCTGGTCGTCTGGGTGACACTCCTAAGTTCCGTATTCGTGGTGCGGTAGGTACATTGCTCAATGAAGGCGGTAGCCAACCACTTATTCTTGTAGACGGAGTAGAAATTAGCGATATCTCAATGATCAACGCAGATGATATCAAAGAGATTTCTGTCTTGAAAGACGCTGCCTCATCTAGTATTTATGGTACACGTGCTGCATTTGGTGTAATCCTTATTACCACTAAATCTGGTAGTGGCGTGGACTCAAAGTTTCGTGTAAACTATTCCAACAACTTTTCATGGGGAACACCAACTGCCTTACCTGAACTTGCAAAATCATATATAGGTGCAGAGATGGCATTAGAAGCACGCAATCGTCGTCAACCAGGAACAACGCTATTCACCAACTCTTGTGGTTTGATGTGGGATGCTTCGGATATAGAGTATATGCGTGAGTGGGATCATGCTTTTGGAAATGCTGATCTCGGACCAGAAATGGTAGAAGGTCGTGACTTTACCATCAAATCGGGACAACCTCACTTCTGGAGAAGTTGGAATGCTGCGGATGAATACATCAAAGATTTTGCCTTCAGTCAACAACACAATATGAGCTTTAGTGGTACGGCTGGTAAAACCAATTATTATATGGGTCTTAGTTATATGGGGCAAGATGGTGTGGTAAAAGTAAATCCAGACTCCTATAATCGTTTCTCAGTTAATTATTCTACCGATACTGAAATCAAACCATGGCTCAAAGTGCGTAGTAAAGCATTATATACGCGTACGAATTTGGAAACGCCTTTCAACTTCAATTCATCTAGTTACGATGCGCTCTACTACCTATATCGTTGGCCTTCCATTATGCCTTATGGTACTTATGAGGGAATGCCTTTCCGTAACTCGGTTACAGAGACAGCAGCAGCAAATATGAATACCGATATCAAGGATTATATGCGTTTCTCTGTTGGTGCAACTTTCGTGTTAGGTATCCCTGATTTGACATTGGATATTGATTATACTTATAATCTAGATAATCAAAATATCACGCAACGTGGTGGTACCGTTGGAGGATGGGATTTCTGGAGTGGAAGCATGAACCTCGTTGACAATTGGGCAGCAACATCACGTAATAAAATAGATAAATACCAATATAATCGTAATTATCATGCAGGTAATGCTGTTCTTCGTTACAAACATACGTGGAACGATGCGCATAGTTTGAATGTCTTTGGTGGTATGAACATCGAGTACAAAGAAGTGGATTATGTCAATGCCGAAAAGCGAGATTTGCTAGATCAAACTAAACCAGAGATTTCTCTATCCATTGGCGACAACTTTATATATGGTAGTCATACGTCATGGGCGATTATGGGTTTCTTCGCACGTGTAAACTATGCATATAAAAATCGCTATTTGATTGAGTTGAATGGTCGTTTCGATGGTTCTTCTCGTTTCCCAACCGACCAACAATGGGGTTTCTTCCCTTCAGGATCTCTTGGTTGGGTAGCTAGTGAAGAGAACTTCTGGGAAGTACTTAATCCATATTGGAGTTTTCTTAAACTTCGTGCATCCTATGGTTCCATCGGTAATCAGGATATAGGCAACAACCGATTCCGAGCAATTATGTCTTCTAGTACTAGTGGGTGGATTATGGGAGAAACAAATATGCTGACATTCTCTATGCCTACTGCTCTCGCAGATGGATTTACATGGGAAACAATCAAGACAATCAATGGCGGTATTGATATGCGTTTCTTTAATGACGATTTGGGTGTTAGCTTGGATGTATATCGCCGTATCAATGATGGTATGGTGGTTGGAGGTACAGAAGTGCCTAGTACTTTTGGTACAACTGCTCCATATGAAAATGCTGCGCAGCTAACTACCAATGGTTGGGAATTAGGTATTGATTATCACCATCGTTTCTCTAATGGTTTACGCTTGAATGTATCAGCTAATTTAGCAGATGCATTAACGATTGTTACCAAGCACCCACGTAAAACCTCTTCTATCATTGATGGTAGTAATTACGAAGGTAAGATTTATGGTGAGATTTGGGGCTTTACTACTGATCGTCTCTTCCAAGAGAGCGACTTTGATGAAGATGGTAATTTAATGCCTGGTATTGCCAAACAAACATATTTTGAGAACAGTGGTTACAAATACAAATATGGTCCTGGTGATGTGAAGTATATGGACTTGGATGGCAATGGTGAAATTACATGGGGTGACAAGACTGTAGATAATCATGGTGACTGGAGTCGCATAGGTAATGCTACTCCACGTTATGAATACAATTTCAAGATTGGAGTGGACTGGCATGGTGTAGATTTCAATATCTTTTTCCAAGGTGTAGGTTCGCGTCAGTATTGGGCAACCGGTTCTATGATGATTCCTGGTTGGAACTTCTCTGAGGGTACCTATTATGCACATCAAACAGATTACTGGACTCCAGATAATACCGATGCATTTTATCCTCGCTTGGCAGAGACCAACCAACCTGGACAATATTCAGCAACTGGTTTCAACTTCCTTTGCCAAACACGCTACTTGTTAGATATGAGTTATCTTCGCCTCAAAAATATCACATTGGGATATAGTTTGCCTGATAAGGTGTTGAAGAAAATGCATTTTGAAAAATTCCGTATTTATTTTAGTGCGGAAAATGTATGCGAGATAGATCATCTTGGTGATTTGCCTATTGACCCAGAAACTGAAACCTCTGCAGGTGATGGTGGCGCTATGGGATTTGGACGTATTTATCCATTTACTCGCCAACTCAGTTGTGGTTTGCAGATTTCACTTTAATTGTTTAATCATTTGATTCGGAAAATATATGAAAAAGATATTTTTAATGTCACTTACAGTACTTCTGATGTTCTCTATGGTTGGTTGTGAGGATTTTCTTAACCAACCTCCATACGATGATTTTACAGATGCAGAGTATTGGAAAAACGAAGATCAGGCACGTACTTTTATGTATGGTTTTTACACCTCCATTTTTTCTGGTTATGGATCAGGATCTTCTCATGGCCCTTTCTTGATGGGACAAACGTCTAACGATGATTTCGCATCGGATGTTGAGCAACAAGATCTGACTCCACTCGTTGTACCAGAATCGGATGGTTCATGGAGCTTCACGAATATTCGAAAAGCGAATTATGTCTTGGAGAATATCGATCGTATTGATGAGAATGAGGCAACTAAAAATCACTGGCGTGGTGTGGCTCGATTTTTCCGTGCATGCTATTATAGTAATTTAGTCTTTCGTTATGGTGACGTACCTTGGTACGATCGTGTTCCGGCGTTGAGTGATAATGATTATCTCTATAAGGATCGTGATCCTCGTGCTTTTGTCGATTCGTGCATCATCGCTGATTTCCAATATGCGATGGATAGTGTGCGTGCTAATGATGGTAATCTTCAGGTGAATAAGTATGTGGTTGCTGCGATGGCATCCCGTCTCTTACTGCGTGAGGGAACCTTCCTTAAGTATCACGACTTGGATAAATCTATGGCAGAGCAATGCCTTATAGTGGCTAAGAATGCAGCTGAAATGGTGATGTCTTCAGGTAAGTACTCAATTGCTCCTTCCTACAAAAACCTATTTGTAAGCGAAGACTTAGGCAGCAATCCTGAAATTATCATGTATCGTCAATATGAAGATGGTTTGTTGGCCCACTCTACCTTAGCTTATTCTTTCACTGAGGCACAAGGAGGATTGAGCAAATCCCTAGCTGATGCCTTTGTTGCAAGTGATGGTTTGCCTGTTTATAGCAAGGATGCTAATTGGGTGGCCAAAACTGCTGATGCTTTTTTTGCAGATCGCGACCCTCGCTTGACAATGTGTGTGCGTGATCATTATTGTGTTAAGGGTGAAAGTCTTACTCCGTTCTCATATGCATTGTCAGGATTGGCTTGGAATAAATTTATGGATGATAGTAGAGCTTCTGAAACAAATCCAACTTGGGCAAAAGAGAAAAACACTACTGATGCGCCTTGTCTGCGTTATGCAGAAGTATTACTCAATTATGCCGAAGCCGCTTATGAACTGCATTTATTAACCGGATCTTCATTCTCTAATGAGGATTTAAATAAGTCTATCAACTTAATTCGTGCACGTGCCGATGTGAATTTGCCTCCATTGGAGGTGGTTGGTGATAAGCCAGCCATTGCTGGTGTTGCATTTGATGATCCTAAGCGCTTGCAAATTGAGCAGAATGCTAATGGCGGTGAAACTTCTGCAATCCTTTGGGAGATTCGTCGTGAGCGTCGTGTAGAATTATGTATGGAAGGATTCCGACTCAACGATCTCAAACGTTGGTGCAAACTAGATTACATGTGGACTGGATGCAATCCTGATATCCGTTATGGTGCTTATATTCGTGCTATTGACTATCAAAACAAGGCAAAGGAAATTGTTCTCGCTGGTACAATATCTCCAACAGCTAATGATACTGTCACCAACGAGGGATATATATTGCGTAATACCCTTGGACAACGTAATCGTCCAATTAAACGCAATTATATCAATCCTATTCCTTCTGGACAAATTACGTTGTATAAGTCAAAGGGGTATACATTGTCACAAAATACCGAATGGGGTTGGTAAACGTATGATTAAAAATTAAATAACAATATAATTTAAACATCATGAAAAAGAATTTATTTTTCCTCGTAATGGCTTGCATTGGCATGCTGTTCATTGGATGCAAACCAGAACAACAGACTGGTGGCGAAACTCAAATTAAAAGTATTACTATTAAAAACACGACTTGTCAAGGAACAGTGGATAACACTGCCTTCACAGTCTTGTTTGATGCTGTGCCAGCAGAAACTCCTGTAGAGGCATTGCAATTTGATGCAAAATGCTCTTTGGGAGCTAACTTAGATCAAAAGGAATATGATTTTACCAAAGGAGCATCTGAAGATGGAAAGCAATTGGTAGGTACAATCAAGGTCGTTAATGGTGGCAATTCTCAAGACTATACAGTTACCATTAATCTTGATGATCCAGTTGCTGCCCCTAAGTTGGCTAAACTAGTGATGAAAAAAGCCGATGGTACTGAAGTCACTGCAGGTATTTTTGATGAGTCTGTCGCATTGAATATGATTGAAGAGAGTGAGGCAACTTTTGGTAGTATTGATTTGTATCCTACCCGTTCTTCTTATAAGTTCACAACAATGACCAACGACAAAATCACCAAAGATAATCCAGGTCAATTAGTAATAGAATTTATGGGTAAGAAGACTACTTACAATCTTACTTTTGATGCAGCACCAACTCCAGGTGCAGATCTTGCGGGTGTAATAGTTCATGATTTTTCGATGAATTCAGGAAATATCTATACCGATTTTATGACTACTCCTAGTGATGGTAACACCGAACTCACTCGTGGTTCTGACTTTGATGGTGAATATGTACTTGTGGTTTCTCGTGCAGATGCTACTACTCCTACTCATCACCTTCTGAAGGTTAGCGATTTGTTGGCAGGTAATATCAATAAAATTGAGTTGAGCACAGAGGGTGTAGAAGGTGGTACCCACGTTGTAAGTTCTGGTTGCTTGCGTCATGGACATATCTATGTAAGCAACCTATCTACTAATATGGGTAATGGAGAAACACTAAAAGTATATCACTATGCATCTCCTACTGCTACTCCTGATGTATGGTCTTGGGACGGCTCATTAGGTATTGATGAGTATGGTGATACCATCAAATCTTCTGTTCGTTTAGGCGATAACATTTCTGTTAATATAGATGAGAGCGGTAATGGTTATGCTTTCTTCTGTGGACAAGAAAGTTCTGCAGAGCGAATTTATCGTGTAGAAGTGGCAAACTTCAATGAATTCTCTAATCCTACAGAGATTACACTGGAAGCCACCTTCGCATATTATGGTCGTGTAAATCAGGTGGATAATGATCGTTATTTGTTGACGAGTCACTATAATGGATCAACTTGGTTGATTGACAAGGAGGGTACCATGATTACTGATATTATGTTTGGTACTACTCCATCAGGCTTAAAACCTCAAAACGGAGAGGATCCTCATGTTGTTAAATATAATAATGGTTATTATATGATATTCAGCTCTCCTTATCAAAATAGTATGAATAGAGGTGGTGGACCAGCCTTGTTTATGGTAGATATTACTGAAGGTGCTACTGTAAGTATAGAGCAAGGTTTAATCAACTTGTCTAATCTGCTTTGGGAGGATGAAGAAGGTTTATGGGAACCTACCTATCATTACTCACTTGATCCTGCTGACCTAGATGCAGAAACAAGGTATAAAGTGACAGCTCCTGCCGCACAATGTAATGCCGCTGTAGTTGATGGTAAATTACTAGTTTATACCGCTGCTTTAGGTGCTGGCTTTGCTATTTTGGAGTTCCCTGCTGCTAAATAATTTATATGCACAAACAAAATATGGAGGCTGTCATCGGCAGTCTCCATATTACGATATATCGATTAGGATAATGAGAATTATACCGCTCCTATTCTGTGTATTAGTTCCCTTTTTGACTGCTACTTCACAAGATACGCTTACTATTTGGCGTAATAATGTACCATTAGACATCCCAATAGCAGAAATTGATAGTATTACTTTCAAAACAGCCACTCCTCAAGGAATTGGTGTTTTTTCGGTGGCAAGTAATCGAACAGTAGCTTTCTCTAGGGGTAACTTGCAATACATTCCCACTGCAGATACATGGCTATTTGCTGTTAATCAATATGATTATATTGGTACGCGCAATATGGTTGATCAAGCATTTGCAGATACAATCGATTTGTTTGCTTGGAGTACCAATACCGATCCTTCTACCGCATGGGGTGCTACCTTAGTAGAAGATAATGACCTATATACAGGTGATTTTGTTGATTGGGGAACGGCTATTGGAGATGGAAATACATGGCGTACACTCACATCTGCCGAGTGGGAATATATACGCGCAAAGCGTCCTAACGCATCCGAACTTATTGGTGTTGGTTCTGTCAATGGCATGCATGGATTAATTCTCCTTCCGGATAATTGGGTTTCTCCCAATGGTATTACTTTTAAAAGCGGATATAGCGACCAAGAGTATAGTGCCATCGCTTTCGAAGAATATCAATCCTTTACAGTCGAACAATGGAACGTGATGCAATCTGCAGGCGCAGTATTTCTCCCTTGCGCAGGCTTCCGCATCGGTACTTCGTTGGCATATATGCAAATGGCTGGATTATATTGGACTTCCTCGCCACAAGCTGCATATGGCCCACGTTTTGCCAGTTATTTCCTATTCATGTGCGATGGTGCGGGTATTGGATACGATTTACGTAGTGGTGCCAATGCTGTACGTCTTGTTTGTAATTTATAATACCTGACCATTTTCCACTTTTCCGTTCATATGAAAAAAATCATTTCTATTTTTGTCCTTAGCTGCTTCGCAATGATAATCTTTGCGACTGAAAATGTGAAAGTTGGGGCAGAGCAAACTAAACAATATCTCCCTTTGCTCAAAGGCAAACGAGTAGCCCTATTGAGTAATCACACGGGTATTGTCATTCAGGGCAAAGACACCATGCATACCCTCGACCTATTGCTCAAGCATGGTGTGGAAGTCACTGCCATTTTCTCCCCAGAACATGGCTTTCGAGGCACAGCTCGCGAGGGCGAACATGTGGCGAGTAGTGTTGATGAAAAGACTGGTATACCTATTCTTTCGCTCTACGATGGTAAGAGCTACCGTCCTTCTAAAGAGGCAATGGCTACCTTCGATGTACTTGTCACTGATATTCAAGATGTAGGACTTCGTTTCTACACTTATTACATCACTATGTTCCGCCTTATGGATGCATGCGCACATGAGGGTAAACAATTTATTGTATTTGATCGCCCTAACCCCAATGGTTATTACGTGGATGGCCCAATTCTTGATATGAAACATAAATCAGGTGTGGGTGCGTTGCCTATTCCTGTAGTGCATGGTATGACCTTGGGTGAATTGGCTTTGATGATCAATGGCGAGAACTGGCTATATGACTCCCTGAAGGTAGATCTTTCGATTATTCCTTGCAAAAACTATACCCATCAGACGCTCTATCGCTTACCAGTGCCCCCTTCGCCCAACCTACGTAATATGCTCTCGATATATCTATATCCTGCGGTATGCTTGTTTGAGGCGACACCTGTATCCTTAGGTCGAGGCACCGACAAACCATTCCTTTGCTATGGTCACCCTAACTTCAATGCGCCTCGCACCCAACCTAGTGTATATGGTCCATCCATCACTTTTACACCAAATCAATCTACTCAAAAAGATCGCATTTGCGATGGTGTTGATCTTAGTGGTATGACCGAAGAGGAAGCACGCCAAGTGGGCTTCTCATTGCGTTATCTATTGGACGCATATGATCATTTGCATATGGACAACTATTTCTTCCGTCCTTTCTTTGAGTACTTAGTAGGCGTAGATTATATCCGCAAGATGATTAACCAAGGCAAGAGCGAGGAAGAGATTCGTGCTTGCTGGCAAGAAGATGTGGCTAAGTTCAAAGAGCAACGCCGTCCATATCTCCTATATGAAGAATAAGTTTATCTAATAGCCGTAGGCGGTCTAATAACGCAGCGGTCAAAAATTTAATTTCTAAAAGAATATATGAATCCATTAACTATTTTATTAGTAATTGCAGCTTATTTTGCATTGCTATTCTTTGTTTCATATTTAGCAGGACGCAAGGCGGATAATGCAGGTTTCTTCTCGGGTAACCGTAGTAGCAACTGGCTGTTGGTCGCTATGTCCACCATTGGTGCTGCAATCTCAGGTGTTACATTCGTGAGCGTGCCGGGTATGGTGGCTACATCTGGGTGGGCGTATATGCAAATGGTACTTGGTTTTACCGTAGGTCAATTCTTGATTGCCTACGTGCTTATACCATTATACTATAAATTTAACCTCACTTCTATCTATCAGTACTTGCAACAGCGTTTTGGCATGAATACCTACAAGTCGGGTGCATGGCTCTTTTTTGTGAGCAAGATGTTGGGGGCAAGCGTGCGCTTGTTTGTGGTGAGCGAGGTACTACAGTTATTAGTGTTTGATAAATTGGCAGTGCCCGTACCATTTTGGGTTAATGCGCTTGTAACAGTGCTGATTGTCTATCTCTGTACATTTAAAGGCGGAGTCAAGTCGCTCATCTGGACAGACTTACTCAAGACTTGCTGTTTAATCCTTTCGGTGGCATTGTGCATCTATTTTGTCCTACGTGCAGGCGTAAATATCGATGGCTGGACAGCTAGTGATATGACACGTACATTCTTCTTTGACAATCCTAAGGAGGGTACCTATTTCTGGAAACAATTCTTGGCAGGTGTGTTCTTGGTGATTGCTACAACAGGATTGGATCAAGACTTGATGCAACGTACTCTCTCGTGCAAAAACCCTCGTGAGAGCCAAAAGAATTTGATAGTAGGTGCCTTGATGCAGATTGTTGTGATAGGATTGTTCTTGTTTTTGGGTTATTTGCTCTATACATATGCTGCTCAAACAGGTGTTGCCGAAGTGGCCAACCTCAAAGGCGACGAGGTATTCCCATTCTTAGCTACGGGCAACTATTTCCCTGTAGTTGTGGGTATCCTCTTTATTATTGGTTTTATTGCTGCGGCATATTCTGCTGCGGGTGGAGCATTGACGGCATTAACGACTTCGTTCACAGTGGATATTCTCAACAAGGAGAAGGATGTCAACTTGACTAAAATCCGTACTTGGGTGCATATTGCTATGGCAATATTGATGGCTGCATGTATCTATGTGATTCACCTCTTGAACGATGATTCGGTCATTCAAACCGTATATAAGGTTGCTAGTTACACGTATGGACCATTGCTGGGTATGTTCTGCTTTGGTATCTTTACCAAGCAGCAAGTGCGTGATCGATGGATTCCTTTGGTAGTGATTGCTGCACCAGTGATCACATGGGTTATTGATGTCAATTCTGCAGTGTGGTTCAATGGCTACGTATTCTCTCATGAACGCTTAATTTTGAATGCACTACTCACCTTTGTAGGCATGCTTTGTCTATTGAAGGGAAGGGAAAAACAATGTTAAACTAACAACTATACTACGAAATAAAGCAAAAGGGTGTACCGCGGGTACACCCTTTTTGTTTGTATTCGTTCTTCAATCTTATCCGAGATACGTACGGAGAATTTTACTCCTTGAACTTACCTTCAGTCGTCGGATGGCTTTCTCCTTGATTTGTCGAACACGCTCGCGAGTCAAGTTAAGCTCTATACCAATCTCCTCAAGTGTTTTCTCTGGAACGCCAATTCCAAAAAACTTACGGAGGATATCTGCCTCACGTGGTGTGAGTTGCTCTAGCGCTCGGTCAATCTCGCGTGACAGCGATTCGTTGATAAGCTTGTAATCTGCATTGGGAGAGTCTTCGTTGACCATCACATCAATCAGACTGTTGTCTTCGCCTTCTACGAATGGGGCATCTACACTGACTTGACGTCCCGACATCTTCAGTGTGTCAGCAATCTTGTCCACTGGAATGTCTAAGATTTCTGCCAACTCCTCTGCGCTTGGCTTACGCTCATGTTCTTGCTCAAAACGTTGGAAAGCTTTGTTGATTTTGTTGAGTGAACCTACTTGGTTCAAAGGCAAACGCACGATACGTGCTTGCTCTGCAAGGGCTTGTAGGATGGACTGACGAATCCACCATACTGCGTATGAGATGAACTTGAAGCCACGTGTCTCATCGAATTTTTCTGCTGCTTTGATAAGCCCAAGGTTGCCTTCGTCAATTAAGTCAGGAAGGCTCAATCCTTGATTTTGGTACTGTTTTGCTACAGAGACAACGAAGCGTAAATTGGCGCGTGTTAACTCCTCAAGGGCGGCTCTATCGCCATTGCGGATACGACCAGCCAACTCCACCTCACGATCAACCGAAATCAATGGTTCGCGACCTATCTCCTGGAGATACTTGTCAAGCGAAGCTGACTCACGGTTGGTAATGGATTTTGTGATTTTTAACTGACGCATGTAGTACAGTTAATAATTAAATAGTTAATAGTTAATAATGAAAAGCAACTTTTTCGCCTTTCGCCTAATATCTTAAAAGACTAAAAATCGCTTTGTGATCCGGTCGGGATTCGAACCCGAGACCCACAGCTTAGAAGGCTGTTGCTCTATCCAGCTGAGCTACCAGACCCTCGCGCGTTAGCGCGAAAATAAATGATGCTTACGCACAAAATCACCCGTGTAGGCACACAAATAAGTGCCTACAAAGGCAATTTGGGTGCAAAAGTACTGCTTTTTTATGACTTATGCAAATAATTTTGCAAAATTATGCAAAATTCTTACAAAAGTTCTTCAAATAGCTTTTGCAAATCAGGCTTACGCATCGCACCTACACTGCGATTTACCAACTCACCATTCATGAAGAACAAGATGGTTGGTATATTCATAATGCCATACGCAGAACAAGTCTCATCGTTCTCATCTACGTTCAACTTGCCCACTGTGATTTTGCCTTCATACTCTGCTGCCAACTCTTCTACAATAGGCAACATCATTTTGCAAGGACCACACCAAGGTGCCCAAAAATCTACTACGAGGGGTTTGCCCTCTGCTAACAACTCTTGAAAGTTAGCATCTGTAATCTCTTTTGCCATAGTTTCTATATTTTTAATATATTATTTTCTATTTCACCCGACAGTAGCATGTCTGTTATCGGGTCTTCTACTAGTGTTTGAATCGCACGTTTCAGCGGTCGTGCACCATATTTGCGGTCACGCGACTGTGTCAGCAACTGCTCTTTTGTCTTTTTTGTCAGTTGCAATTGGTATCCCATTGCATCCAAACGTAGTTTCAATGGGTGTAATTCAAGCGTCAAAATCTGTGCCAAAGCATCGTCATTTAAAGGATGAAAAACCACCACATTATCCAACCTGTTCACAAACTCAGGTGGGAAAGTGCGATTGAGGGCTTTGGTCAGCATTTGCTCAGTTTGTTTTTCATCGATTACATCGGCATTGAAGCCTATTCCGCTTCCAAATTCATTCAACTGACGCGTACCCACATTACTAGTCATTATAATCACCGTATTGCGGAAATCCACCACACGTCCCTGACGATCTGTCAGTCGGCCTTCGTCCATGACTTGCAGCAGGATATTAAAAATGTCAGCATGGGCTTTCTCGATTTCATCAAATAGCACAATCGAATATGGTTTGCGGCGTACTGCTTCGGTCAATTTGCCACCTTCTTCGTGTGCCACGTATCCAGGAGGCGCACCCACGAGCAAACTCACCGTATGCTTCTCTATATATTCTGACATGTCAAAGCGCACAATTGCATCGCGATTGCCAAACATCTCTTCTGCTAAGCATTGTGCCAAGTGAGTCTTACCCACGCCTGTAGGACCGAGCAAGAAGAAAGTACCAATAGGTTTGTTTGGATTGCGCAATCCCATACGCGAACGCTGTATTGCTCTTACGATGGTATCAATGGCTTTGTCTTGCCCTATCACACGTTGTTTGAGCACTTTGTTCATCTGGCGTAATTGTTCTCCTTCTGTTTGTGCTACGCGTTGCACAGGCACACCTGACATGCGGCTTACCACATATGCCACGTCTGCCTCGGTCACCTCTAACCTTTTACCTTTCTCCTCTAACTTTTGACCTTTCCATGCTCCAGCCTCATCCATTGCATCTATTGCCTTGTCGGGGAAGAAGCGGTCGGTGATATATCGGTCGGTCAGTTTTACACATGCCTGCAATGCCTCTTCGGTATATTGCACATGGTGAAAATCCCCATACACTTCGCTGATACGTGTCAGTATGGCATAGGTCTCTTCTGGCGATGTGGGTTGCACCATCACTTTCTGAAAACGGCGTTCTAGCGCTCCATCTTTCTCTATCGATTTGCGGTACTCTGCGATGGTGGTGGCACCTATGCATTGTACCTCACCACGTGCCAAGGCAGGCTTGAGTATGTTCGCTGCGTCCAACGAACCTTGGGCATTACCTGCACCCATAATCGTGTGAATCTCGTCCACAAACAGGATTATCTCTGGATGCTTGTGTAGCTCGTTGATGACGGATTTCATGCGTTCTTCAAATTGTCCACGATATGTCGTACCTGCTACCATCGAGGCAATATCCAATGATACGATACGTTTGCCTGCCAATGTGGCTGCTTCACCGCTTTCGATGCGCAAGGCCAATCCTTCTACTATGGCCGACTTACCCACACCAGGTTCGCCAATTAGGATGGGGTTGTTCTTTTTTCTGCGTGAGAGAATCTGTACTACGCGCTCTATCTCAGCTTGACGCCCTACTACTGGATCTAGTTCGCCATTGTGTGCTTGAGCGGTCAAATCACGTCCATATTTGTCCAAGGCCGGTGTACCCGTCTTGCTTGTCTTGCTTCTTTGCTCTTGGTTCTTAGCTCCCCACTCAAGTGGTTGTTCTCCGGCAAACTCCGAGTCGAGGTGGCTGCCATCTTGAGGTAATGGTTGTGGTTTGGGATATAAGCCCTCTATGCGCTCATAATCGATACCAAACTGCTGCTCAATGAACATGGCTGGATAGTTCACCCGTTCTCGCAACAAACCCAACAATAAGTGCACTGAACCACATTCTTCAGAGTGATAGATGTTGGCTTCTATTTTCATCAAACGCAGTATACGCAGGCTAGCACGTGACATTTTTTGTGTCTCGTTGGTGCTAGCTTGCATCAATCGCTCGTCAATGGCACGTTTTAGTTCCACCGGATTCAGTCCGGCTTGCATCAGCAACTCAAATGCTTTGCCGTTAGCAAGTCGTAGTATGCCTAGCATCAGGTGGTCGGGTAGTATCTCACTACTACCCAATCGTTGTGCCTCTTGCTGTGCGTAAAGGAGAATCGTATTTAAATTAGTTGTTTGTTGCATAAATGCTGATGTATAGTTGAAAGTTTATAGTTTAAAGGCGGGTTATTTGTAAAAATGCCATGCCAATCCTGCTCTGAACATGTCGGGTGCCATTGGATAACCTGGCATCTCAAAGTATTGTTTATTCATAAACGAAGCATTGAAGTGTTGGTATTGCGCAAACAATTTCAATCGCAGACTCCTTACGTAGAAATTGGCATATACATTCATCACAGGGTAATTACCTACTTGTTCTTGGTTTTGTACGCAGAATTGCCCCAAAGCCGGGTTTAGCACGGGGGCGTAGTATTTCGTAAAGAATCGCATATCCACACCAATCTGTGTGTCCAATGCCTTGAACCAACATCCGTGGTAGTATAGGTTGTGATATAGCGTGATGGTTGGCAATGGCAGTTTATCAGAGGAAGAGTGTTGATATACCACATGATTATCCAGATTCACCCATGGGGTTGTGATGTTCAGTTGTAAATCTGCTGCCAGCACTTGTATATCGCCATCCACTTGTTGAGGGGTACCATCGGTGGCGAAATAAATATGATGGGTGATATTCTCAAACGACACATTCAGTTTTGGTTTCACCCATTGGGTAGGATAGGCTATCTCTCCGCTCACTTGTAGGCGTAGAGGTTTCTGAAAATCGTTGTCCCAACGATAGTGATTGCTGCGGTAGTGTGTTAGGTAGTAATCTGGTGTCTCGTTGCGGAAAAATGCTTTAGCGGTTATTGTCATCGAGTCTTTGCCTAATCGGAAACCTGCATCCACATGTCCATTTACCTGAAACTCGCCCAGTTTATATCCCAAGACACAAACATTGCCATCAAATCCATAATGCACATATCGTCCGCGATGTTTGTACAATGCTCCACCCACGTATGTGTTGTTGGTCCATCGCTCACCATAGAGGGTATCCGGCATCAGGTGTAGTGTGTTGCCCATCACGTCGCTGTATGCATTGCCTTGTGGGAATGCGTTTAGGTCAACGATCTTTTCTGTTTGTCCTATCGCCGATGTATGGCGTTGACATTCGTTCATGGCATATACCATAGCTCCGAATTGGAGTATGGTGTTAAATTCCTCTTCAAAAGTCACTGCCAAGGTGTTCTTGATTGTCAGACATGCTGCAGAGTCGTTGGTTGCCATGGGGTTGCGATACTGGTTGGGTAGTATGCTTTGTTTGGCTGATTTCTCTACATATCGTTTCGTGCCATCGGTTACTTCAAACATGTGGCGGAAGGTTGTTACGGGCACATACTCAATCTTGATAGAGTCTTTTTTTACCCATTTGCCTTCCTCGTCGCGCTCGCGGTAGTTCACTTTGCGCTCGCGCTCTACGCAGATACTATAGTAGTGATTCAGGTAGCCTGATAGGTAGCGTAATGCAGACATGCCTTGCATCCTCACAGGCATATCTTCGGGCTTCAGTATGCCTTGCAGGTCCGCAGGATTTTGCAAACCTCCATTTTCAAAGTTGCTCAGTGTATTCCATGTGAAGGATGATTGCAGCGAATAGTGGTCGCCGTTATAGCTTCCAAACACCGAACCAAACACCGTCTTACCTTCTTGGTTAACAAAGCGACCATACGAGTTTAGATAATCAATGGTCATACCCAGGTTGGTGCGACGACTTACGTTGCCCGTAAAAGAAAAACTGATATCATTTTGGTCGAGGTTGTTGACAAACCCTTTCTTGTATGCTATGGTAGAGTAGGGGGTTGTGGTATGGTAATACTTCACTTGTTGCGGGGTGATGATGTATGGGGTATATGCATCAGCGAACATAAAGTCGGTCGTCTTTTGTCGTGCAAAATAGATGCGAGACAGACTAGGTGATACTAGGTTTGAGTTGCTGATGTTGGAGATGGAGTAGTCGTTCAATCTGTCTCGCATGGGTAGGTGCATATATGAGGAGTCGATTCCTGCCAAGGTATCTGCTACGCCCGTCCATTGATCGAGTTGCCATGCTTGTATCACGGTAGGTACTGCCTTTTTGTCTTGAGCATATAAGCCCACTACGCTGCATAGAATCAATATGCAGAGGCAAAGAAGATATGATATGTTCCGCGTTCGCGTCATGCGTTATTTTTTCTTACCGAAACTACCCCAATATAAATTGGGGTGCAAAGGTAATGAAATATTTTGAATTAGGCAAGAAAAATTACTTTTTAGGGCGATTTTTCTAGTGTAGGGTATAGAGTGTATAGTGTTAAGGTGTGAGATACTTGGTGGGATAGTGACAACTAAAAAAAATAGATGCAGTAGTTGTTTGCTTTGTGAAAAACTTTTTCAAATATACAAAAAAAAGCGGACTTGATGCCCGCTTTGTGAGATATAGCATAAAGAACGATTATTGTACAATCCACAATGCACCGCTATAGTATGCTACTCCTGCGTAAACACACATTTGCATTTTGTCATATTCATCAACCTGTGCTGCATTTACGATGTTTAGATAATCATCTGTATAATTGCGCATAGTGGGCATGCTCATTGTTAAGGTCGCATTGCGGAATTGTGTATTCGCTTGTTGTACGTTGATTGTCATTGGGACACCTCTGTCAAGTCCTGAACGACTCAATAAGGTCTTGATATTTCTTGGTACGGGGGTAAAAAGTTGTTCGTATTTGTTGATAAACGCCTCTATAACTTGTGCATATGTAAGGTTTGTGGAGTCAAAATTAGATTCTATCATTGCTACTAAGAGTTGATTGTGCTGTTTACCCAATAATGTACTAGGGTGACTATTGTTTAAATGATATATACTATTTAGAGGTCGTAGTGTGATCCCAAATTCTATATCTTGATTGCTTTCTAGCATTTTATATTTATAATAAGAGTACACTGTAGATAGAATAATTGTACCTGGTAGTGAAATAGTTATATGACCATTATTGAATGTCCGAGTGATTTCTACTCCATATAGTGCACCACGTATATCCCCATCAACAATTGATGTATCTACTCTGAACTCTGTTAAACCCGGATCGATATAGCGTTCGTTTGTCATATCATTCATAAGCAGTGCGTATTCAGTATTCAGCGAATCTACTGCTGCGTAGAAATCAGCCCAATTGGCATCATCACTTTGCTCTTGTGCACTTTTCTGCACCATTTTTTGTGGTGTTGCGTCGGGAGTGTTAGAGTCCGAAGAACAAGCTGCTACTAAGCATCCGACCACAACGATACTGATTGCGCTAAGCGCAATAAACAAAATCTTTTTCATAATTACAAAAATTTAATAAGTGAATAAATAAAGTTGAATTGATAGAGAAGATTATTCTACGACAAACTCTCCTGCGAATACAGAATTGCCACTATACAGTTGAAGGGTATAGGCTCCCGAACGAGAAACATGAATGGCTGTACTACCTACAAATTCTCCTGCAGCGACTACCTCACCACTTTTCTTACTTACGATCTCTATATAAATAGGTTCGTGCGTGTCAGAATCAATCAACAACTGATGACCATCAATTGTGGCGTGGAAACGGTTTGGATTGGGGCTTTCGCCATCGTTATCAGTTCCAGGATTATCCAATGGCATAATGGAATACGATTCGGTTAAGATGATTTCTTGAACCATTCCGAATAAGGGCGCACTGCAAATACCTAGTACAAACAATGCAATAATAAGTAATTTTTTCATAAGATTGTTGTGTTAAAATTTCGCTGCAAAGGTACAACAATCGTATGAAATAGGCAATAAGAAATCTATATTGCTAACATTTATGGGGGGGGGTATTTATGTGATTATCAATTAGTTATGAAGTCTGGTTGCTAACATGTTTAAAACTCTACGTATTATTCTCCTAGATGCAAATCTTGTAAATAATCTATTAACTGCGCAGAACTAATACCTAGTTTTTGAGAGAGACGAGTCTTCAAAACGCGCACGGCTCTATCTGTATTATTCATATAATCTGCTATTTTTGCTATGGTAAAATGACGATAGATGAAGATAAATACACAGAATACTTTTTCTCTGTTAGTTAATCCTAACTGCTCCAATGCGATTAACCAATTGTATAGATAAGGTTCCACATCTTTCTTCAATATAGAATACTCGTTCCATCGATTGGGAGGTGTAGGGTATTTCTTTAAAATCTTAGCTAAATTTTTATCGTGATAGTGCGTTTGTTTTTGTGCTTCTTGTTCTTCTAATCGGCTAGATAACTCCTCTATTCTTTCTTGTGCAACTTGTAAATTAGTTTCTGTACTCTGCATACGCATAACTATATATTTGCGATAGGCAATAATACCTACACTGAAAAAAAAGCAAAATACTATTGAACAAATAATTATAACCCATATTTTACGTAACGGATGAGGGTTGGATAAATATGTTTCAAGTATTGATGTGGATTCTGCCAATTCACTCACATTCTTACGTAGCAATGTTTGAGCATCAGCACGCGCATGAGCATAATGACTCAACTGTTCGGAATTGTTTTTAGTATTGGCATCTAACATTAGACAATAATAAGCGTTAACTAAAAAATTTGGCTTGTTGGATAGTGATATTAATAATTTTGCATAATGAGTGGTGCTATCTACATCTTTATAACCGAAATAGTATGATTGCATAATTTTTAAATAACTAAAACACCTATCTTCTTTAGTCTGCCAATATTCTAAACCTTGATTGAAATATACTAAGGCAGAATCATATTTTTGTTGCTCGTAGAAGTAGCGACCTTTTGTTTCAAGATAACGAGCCCAATAATTACTATCTAGCTGGTAGGCTTGGGCTATGTGTAGAAGGCTATCAGCTACGATATAATTATGCAAATCAATATTATGCTTGATCCGGTCTAACAAGTTTTGCGCATATCGCCATTTATTGTTGCTCTTTTTAAAGTCCTTACCAGCCCGTTCATAGAAGATCAATGCTAGACTATCGCTATTATTTCTTCCGCATATATACCCCATGCAAGTGTTTACTCGTCCGCGGTAGATTGGGTCGCCAATCTGTAAGCGGTCAGCTTCAATATAGCACTCAGCGGCCTCGGCTATTTGTTGGTAACTATCCTCCAAATTCCGTCCCATATAGTAATACGCCTTGCCTAGCGTGCTATGTTTGAACACTCTGCCCATAGGATTATCCAGTTGACGAATTACGAGTCCTAATGCGGCTGTATCATCGTATATTACATGCTGTGTTTGGTCTATGCTATCTGCTATAGCAATAACTGCCTCCGCCTCGTGCCATTGGCACGAAGCACACCCCAACACAAGGGATAAAAGCAATATTATATAATGTTTAGTGAGCATGATGACTATAAATCTATATTTGACCACAAAGGTACAATATTTTTTTGACCTATGCAACTATATACAAAAATAATGGCTAGCAAATAGTATGCGGATGCTTTGGTGTTTAGTCTGTATGAAATATTTGTTCCACATACCATTGCTAACCATTATAGGTCAAGGATGCACAAGTGTAGCATCAATTGCGTTGCAAAGGTACTAAAATACTACGCACAAAGCAAGCGAAAATAGCGATTGATAACACTAGTAAAAATAAACATACAGATTATCAAATAATTACAAGCGTAATTGTTAACATGGAGACGATGTGGTATTTAGGATAAATAAGGCTAATCAGGGTAGAGCGTAGAATAGATTTCACATATGTGCAACAAAAAGGGTATGCAATTGGCACACCCTTCGCTAGTTTTAATATTCTTCTCAATAAGATTACTTCTCGGCTTTCTTAGCGCAAGACTTCTTTGGAGCTACTTTTTTTGCTTCTTTAAGTTGCTTCTCAAGGCGCTCGATTTCCTTCTCTTGGTTTTGGATGGTTTTGAGCAGTTCGTTTAGCTCCTCGTTCTCAATGGTGGTTGGGTATTGTTCATCCACGCGTTGGAGGAAGTCAGAGAGGATATTCATGTAGTTGATAAATGCATCATAAGCGGACTCGTAGAGGGTAGCACCTTGGTCGATATGGTTCATATAATGCATGTAATTGACATCCTGCAATAGCAACCAATCGTGCTTGAGTTGTTTGTCCTTGCAGAGGTGTACGCGTTCAGCCACTGCAAAGAGTTTTTTCAGTGCCTCTTGTTGGAGGTCATTGCCGTCGTAGATGCTAAGATCCTTAGCCTCACCTGCCCATGTGATAGGATATGGAGCAACCACAGCATCCTTAGCTGCGAACTTCTTAGCTGCCTCAGCAGGAGTCATAAACGTCATATCTTGCTCCATAGCGAAGTATGGCAATGCTTTGAGGAACTCGAAGATACCTGATACGGCATGTTGGCGAATGCCGAAAGTCTCGGCTCCTACCCAAATATTCACCACTTGCTCTTCCTCTGGCAATGTAACCAAACGTTGGATGTATTGCTCGGCATCCATAGGATAGTTGTGCCATTCAGGGTCAGAGAAGTGGAAAGCTAACTCGTCGCTAAAATTAGCGTTGCGGAGTAGCATTTTCATCTTAGGTGCAGATGCGCTGCTATAGATGTAGTTAGGACTCTTCCAACTCAATACATGCTTAGCGCCCTCGGTCATCACGGTCTTGTAACCTTGTTGGTAGAGCGAGATTGCAATCTCGTCGGAATAGATGAGCTCGGTGTTGCAGATGGTGGTGGATTGTTGGTTGAAGAGTTGCTTCACCATCGATTGTTGCAACTGCAACTGCTCTGCAGCCTCGGTGTCGCTATATACAGAAGCCAATGACTGACTATATGGGGTAGCAACAAACTCTACGCAACCACTATCAGCCAACTCCTTGAGCACGTCAATCATCTCGGGAGCAAACTGCTGCAACATCTCCAACATAACACCCGAAACACTCAAAGCGCAGTGGAAACGACCCTTGGAAAGGCGAATCATCTCTTGCAATGTCTTGCAAAGGGGCATGTAAGAGGTGTTAACCAACCATGTAACATGCTCTTCGGTAAGCATGTCGTCGTAGTAGTAGTGGTCTTGACCAATCTCAAAAAAACGATAACGCTTCATTCGGTAAGGAGCGTGCATCTGAAAACAAAAACAAATATTTTTCATATCTTTTGCCTTTAAACTTTAAACTATAAACATTCAACTTTTCATTACCAACCGAGTACCATGTCGTAGATACGACGTACTTTCAATCCGGCGTCATACCACTTGATATTGTTTACCTCGTCGCGCCCTAGTTCGCGCAATGACTTGTACATAGCAGGGTACTTGACAATAGCATAGATGGCGTCCGCCATGGCGTCGATGTCCCAATAGTCGGTTTTGATGGCATGCGAGAGGATTTCTGCGCAGCCCGATTGGTGGGAGATGATGGATGGACAGCCCACTTGCATGGCTTCCAGTGGAGAGATACCAAATGGCTCGCTCACACTTGGCATGATATACACATCGGAGTCTGCCAGCACCTCTTGCACTTGACGCCCGCGCATGAAGCCAGGGAAATGGAACTTATCTGCGATGCCGCGTTGAGCTACGAGGTCAATCATCTTGTTCATCATATCGCCACTACCAGCCATCACGAAGCGAACTCCGTCGGTCTTTGCCAACACGCGCGCTGCAGCTTCCACGAAGTACTCAGGCCCCTTTTGCATGGTGATACGACCAAGGAAAGTGACCAATTTGTCTTTGCGCTCATGCTTGACGAACTCGTCGGGGTTGGCCAATGGCTCTACAGCATTGTGAACGGTACTCACCTTGTGAGGTGGCTGACCATACTTCTCGATCACGGTGCGGCGAGTGAGTTCGCTCACGCACATGATATGGTCGGCTTCGTCCATACCTCTACGCTCAATGGCATATACAGTAGGATTGACGTTACCACGGCTGCGGTCGAAGTCGGTAGCATGCACGTGGATCACTAATGGCTTGCCTGAAATCTGCTTTGCAAATACTCCCGAAGGATAGGTCAACCAGTCATGGCTGTGGATAATGTCAAAGTCTAAAGCGTGTGCTAGCACACTTGCTACTGCCTCATAGTTACCAATCTCTTCTAGTAGGTTATCGGGATAACGTCCCGAGAATCCTACGCAACCCAAGTCGTCTGTACCGATACGAGAATAATCGTAGTGGATATTATTGCGCATGTGGTAATATTCCTCAGGCGACATTTTGCCTTCCATGCGCTGGCGAACATACTCGTAGTCATTATCTTTCCATACTATAGGTACGCTGTTGGCACCAATGATACGCAAAAAGGACTGATCCTCATCACCCCATGGCTTAGGGATAACAAAGGTAATCTCCATATCCTCCTGTTGGGCCATACCACGAGTCAAACCGTAACTGGCAGTACCCAAACCACCTAAGATATGAGGAGGAAACTCCCAACCAAACATCAATGCTTTCATTTCTCTTCGTATTGTTTAAGGGTGTTACATACTTCAATCACACTAGCCACACTAGGCGCATAACTCATACCGCCGTGTCCTTTGAATGGAGGGTTGCCATCGTACAATTCGTTGAGTGTACCGATACACAACTCGCTCATTTCTGCCTCGTAACCAGTCAATAGGCGGCGGATAAAGTTCTCACCCGAGTGTTGATATACTTTCAGGTAAGCAATCGCATAGGCTGCAATGGTCCAAGGCCATACAGGACCGTTGTGGAAGTTACGATCGCGCTCCAACTGACCACCGATATATACAGGACGGTAGTTGCCACTCTTTGGCGATATCGTACGCAAACCCTTAGGCGTGTAAAGCTCTTTAGTACAAATATCCACTACTGCCTTGCACTGACGGCGATCAAGAGGTGAGTGAGGTAGCGATGCTGCGATAATCTGATTAGGACGCACTTCCTTGTTATGGTAATCGCCGTCCACGTAATCATCTAGATACATCCCATTCCAGAATGTCTTCACAAAACTGTCCTTGGTAATTTCTGCCTGATATTCCATCAAATCTGCAATATGCTCTTTGCCAAGGCAACGTTGGATTGCGGCTGTAAAGAGTCGTGCGTTATACCACAAGGCATTGATTTCTACTACATAACCTGTGCGTGGCGTGATTGGACGACCATCCTCTACGGCGTTCATCCATGTAGCAGGACGCTCTTTGCCGTCCACCCACAAAAGACCATTATTGTGCAAGAACA
Organism: Paludibacteraceae bacterium; assembly: GCA_045612525.1. GTDB lineage: Bacteria > Bacteroidota > Bacteroidia > Bacteroidales > Paludibacteraceae > Colicola. Next base: position 36,941 of record JAZKZF010000014.1, read on the forward strand.
AACGTGGGTGTTGTTGCCCGCGAATAAACGCCATGATATCTATAATGAGTTGGCCATATAGTTTACTAACTTCTTCTATTGAAGTGTAGTTGGCGTATTCTTGAATGGCACGGATAAACCACAGTAATGCATCTGGTTCGTCCATTCCTACCGATTTACATGGCTTACCTTCCATAAAGTTGCGCACTTCCTCCACTGCAGTCTTATTGACAATGGCATCCCAATACTCTGGACGACCAATACCCATCGTGCAACCTGACATGGCCATAAACTCTTCACGAGCCGAGGCCTTGAACCATGGATAACCTGCCAACAAGTAGCATTTGTCACCTTCTCGTTTGTAGAATTGTTGTGCTGCAATTCTCAAACTACTGTACATGTCTTTTCTTCCTTCGCGGCGTTTTAACTCTTTTTCCCACAGTGACTTGAGTGTCCTTGGATTAATCTCGCTTATACCTGCTGAGAATATGACACTCTCACCTTTCTTCATTGGCATCTCAAAGCTGCCAGGTACTAGTTGGTCTTCTTTGTAGTCAAAGCCACGCTCTTCTTCCTTATAATATTGTATATTTTTATACCAAGCAGGCGCGTGGGCGTATTCCACTTTCTTTGAACATTGCATATACAATTCTGGGAAAGCATCGTACATGTGATTAACACGACCATTTTCTACTTCGCGCATGTCCGTATTGGCATTGTTGTTCTCTTTAGCCAACTCATGTACGCTGCGGAATGCTAGATATGGTTTTAAACGCAAAGTTGTGGGCGAGTGTGCTTCCACCAAGGTGTAGCGAATTAATACACGTGGCTCAAAACTAACCAGCATGCGCTCCTTGGTTAAAATCACACCACCTACACGATAAGTTGTCTTGCTAATCACCTCACAATCAAACTCACGAATGTACTTGTGTCCGTTAGGTGAAAAATTATTCCAACCATATTTGTGCAAACCCAAGTTAAATTCAGCGCCGTGTTGAATTACGGTCTCGTCCAAACTACCTAATAACACGTAGTTATCTTCTGGTAGTTCACCACTCAAGGGCAATACCAATAGCCCGTGATACTTACGCGTGTTGCAATCGACCAACGTAGTAGAGTTGTAGGCGCCTGCACGATTGGTGCGAATCATCTCTTTGCTCAAACTGCGCTCAAGATTAATCAACAATGTCTTGTCAAAATTCAAATAACTCATAGATTATTTTGGAATTTAATTAAATTTGCCTTCAAATTTTAATTCTGCATCCATATAGAATTGGCGGATTTGTTGTTCGTCTGTGCGTTTGCAAATCAACAACACTCCGTTGGATTCAGATACGATGCAATCGTCTAATCCTTGAATCACAGCCAATTGCCCTTTAGGTAAAGTGACAATGTTACCATGGCTGTCATAGAAAATAGCATCCGAATGGAGGGATACGTTTTGATTCTCATCCTTTTCGCTGAGTTCGTATAATGATCCCCATGTGCCGAGGTCACTCCATCCGAAGTCGCTAGGCATGACGCATACATTCTTGGCATGTTCCATCACGCCATAATCGATGGATATGCTTGGACAAGTAGGGAACATGTCCTGGATAAATGCGTCCTCTTGTTCGGTGCCCATCACATCTGCCCCCTGCATGAATTTCTGTGCTAACTCGGGCATGTGCTCTTGCAGAGCGTTCTCAATGGTGCGTAGATTCCAAATGAAAATACCAGAGTTCCACAGGAAATCGCCGCTTTCAACGAAGATTTTAGCAACCTCAAGATTGGGTTTCTCGGTGAAAGCGTGCACTTTGTACATACCGTTGTCATCCATCTGCTCGCCCATTTGGATATAGCCATAGCCGGTTTCAGGGCGTGTAGGTTTCATGCCGAGTGTTACCAATGAATCTTGTTGCTCAATAAATGAAAAGCATTTGCAGATAATGTGTCTAAACTGCTCCTCTTGCAAAATCAAGTGATCGCTTGCAGCAACGACTATATTGGCACGATCTTGACCTTTCTGTGTGACCATAGCCCTGATTCTTGCCATGGCATAAGCTATGCATGGAGCAGTGTTTCGCCTTGCAGGTTCACACAGCACTTGATTAGACTGTAAATCAGGAATCTGCTCCAACACTTGCTCACGATAGATGATGTTGGTAACAATCAGGATGTTTTCAATAGGTACAATTGGACGAAATCGATCAATGGTCATTTGTAGCAAACTGCGACCTGTACCAAAGAAATCGAGAAACTGCTTTGGCTTTTCGTTTCTGCTAAATGGCCAAAAGCGACTTCCAACGCCGCCTGCCATGATGACGCAATAATTGTTTTCTTTCATGATATATTGTTTGATATTTTTCTAGTTGTGTATTTTTTTAAGCCTGCAAAGATACGACTTTTTTTTAAAATCTGCAAGTCTTTATTTGTTTATTTCCTTTAATATGTTGTAAAACATTTTTTGTGACCTATCTGATGGCTTGATATGCTTGTGATTAGGTGTGGTTGTATAGGTGTGTTTGTTTAAAATAGTGATTTTAATATGCAAATAGTAAATTTCTATTCATTTACTTTGCCAAATCGTATTTTTTTATTACCTTTGCAGCGAATAAATCAAACAAAGAATTTTAACTTATAAACAATTCTCTATGTTTATCATTGGCATAGCGGGCGGTACTGGCTCGGGTAAAACAACGGTAGTAAAAAAGTTGATTGAGCGCCTTCCTAAGGGCGAAGTGGTAGTTATTCCTCAAGACTCCTATTATAAGGATAGTAGTAATGTGCCTGCAGAGGAGCGACAAAATATTAATTTTGATCATCCCGATGCGTTTGAGTGGCCATTGCTGGCGAAGCATATTGAGCAACTAAAGCAAGGCCAAGCAGTAGAGCAGCCAATCTATGATTACATCACTTCTTCTCGTCAGCAGGAGACTATCCATGTGGAGCCTCGCGAAATCATAATCGTAGAGGGAATTATGGCGTTGCGCGACTATCATCTCCGCCAACAGATGGACTTGAAGATTTTTGTAGATGCGGATGCAGATGATCGTTTGATTCGTGTAGTGCAACGGGATATTGTGGAGCGTGGACGTACCGTAGAAGCTGTGATGGAGCGTTATCAGCGTGTGCTAAAACCGATGCATGAGCAGTTTATCGAGACATGCAAGCGTTATGCGGACGTTATTATCCCTCAAGGCGGACACAATAATGCCGCGATTAATATGCTGGTGAAATTCATCAAGCAAGAGCTTAAAGAAAAAAAATAAATGCTCTATTTCCAACTCTTTTGGACATACCTCAAGATTGGAACCTTCACAATAGGTGGAGGTTATGTGATGTTGTCTATGATAGAACACGAGGTGGTGGAACGTAAAGGGTGGATTGGACGTGAGGAATTTCTAAATATGATTGCGTTAGCACAGGCAGCGCCTGGGCTGATAGCGGTGAATTCGGCGATATTTATAGGTTGGCGTATTGGTGGTTGGCGTGGTGTGGTTGCTACCGTATTAGGGGCGGTGTTGCCATCTTTTTTGATTATCTTGGCGATTGCCATGTTGTTTCAGGATTACAAGGATTATCCTGCCGTAGAGGCAGTGTTCAAAGGTATTCGTCCTGCGGTGGTAGCGCTGATTGCTGCTCCACTATGCAAGATGGCACACAGTGCTAAGATTACGTGGGGTACTGCTCTTATACCTATTGCAGGTGCGCTGCTGATTTGGTTGGGAGGAGTGTCGCCGGTATGGATTATTCTTGTGACAGTCTTTGCTACACTGCTTTATACTTGGCTCAAAGAAAGGAGGAAGGTATGATTTACTTGCAACTATTCTTGAGTTTTTTGAAGATAGGGTTGTTTGGTTTTGGTGGCGGGTTGGCAATTTTGTCGCTAATTCAGCATGAGGTAGAGACATATGGCTGGATGACCCAAGAGCAGTTTGTGGACATTGTGGCAGTCAGTCAGGTGACTCCTGGTCCGATAGGTATTAATTGTGCAACATATGTGGGGTATACCGCTACAGGTAGTGTTTGGGGCAGTTTGCTTGCAACGGCGGCAATAGTTATTCCTAGTTTAATCATTATGATGGCATTATGCAAAGTGTATTTTGTGCTAAATGCTCGATTCCAACACAATATTTATTTTGCTAGTACGATGCGTGCATTGCGTTTTGCAGTGCTCGGTTTGATTGCTGCTGCGGCACTGTGCTTGATGACTCCTGTTAGTTTTATTGATTGGAAGAGTTGGGTGATTTTTGCAGTGGTTTGTGTGCTGACCATCCTACCGCAATTTGTACGAATAAATCTGCCGCACTTAAAGGTCTGTTTGTCAATTATGTCGCATCCTATTGTATTGATTGTTCTTGCGGGTGTTTTGGGGTATATCATTTACTAATATATGAATAAAGAATTTCAAATGTTGGCAAAGACTTTCAAAGGACTGGAACAAGTCCTTGCGAAAGAGCTTATCGAACTTGGAGCCAACAACATACAAATTGAACGCCGTGCCGTATCTTTCACTGGCGATAAACGCATGCTTTACACCGCAAACTTCTGTTTGCGCACAGCTTCGCGCGTGCTTGTGCCAATTGCTACTTTCAAAGCAAAAACACCAGACAATATCTATGAGCAAGTCAAAATGTTGGATTGGGCACAATACATGACTGCCAAAACCACTTTCCAGATAGATGCTACCGTCTATTCCGACCTTTTTCGTCATTCGCAGTTCATTACCTACCGTGTCAAAGATGCGATCGTGGACTGGTGGTTGGAGCATGGAGGGGTACGCCCCAATGTGCAATTATCCAATCCTGATATCTATTTCAATGTGCACATAGCGGGCGATACGGTTACACTGTCTTTGGATAGTTCAGGCGAGAGTTTGCACAAACGTGGATATCGTGTTGCTAATACCCAAGCACCCATCAACGAAGCACTTGCTGCAGGTATGCTGCTGCTTGCAGGTTGGAATGGTCAAAGCGATTTCTACGATCCTATGTGTGGATCAGGCACGCTTCTTATTGAAGCAGCGCTCATTGCCCGCAATATAGCACCTGGTATCTATCGCAAGGGATTTGCCTTTGAGAAATGGGCAAACTTCGACGCAGATCTGTTTGAGGATATTTATAGCGATGATAGTCGAGAGCGCGATTTTAATCACAAGATATATGGATCAGATGCCGGTTTTTATGCTGTGCAAGCTGCTACAAAGAATATCCAATCGGCTAATCTTCAGCGTGATATAGAAGTAAAACAAATCCGTATAGAGGAATTGAAATTGGCAGAAAAATCCACCGAAGGCGCACTCGTTATTATGAATCCACCTTATGGCGAACGCCTATCGCAAGACAAGAATGTATTACGCCTATACCAAGATATTGGTACGGCACTCAAACATCAGTTCAGCGGAGCAACAGCATGGATGATCTCCAGCAACGAAGAGGCGCTCAAGTGTGTCGGGTTGCGTCCTGCTAAACGCATTCATCTTGTTAATGGCGATTTGGAATGTTTATTCAACCAATACGTTTTGTTTAAAGGCGACCGAAAATCATGGAAGAAATCCTTATAGAAGAATTTAACTATCCTTTGCCTGACGAACGAATTGCCAAATATCCATTGGCAAATCGCGACCAAAGTAAGTTGCTCGTTTATCGCGACGGACAAGTGAGCGAAGATCAATTTTTCCACATCGGAGAATACTTAGCTCCTGGCTCACTCCTTATATATAATAATACGCGCGTAATACAAGCGCGGTTGGAGTTTCATAAGGCAGCATGTGATGAGGCGATAAGGCAAGAAGGTGAAAAGGCAAGAGGTGCCCGCATTGAGGTTTTTTGTCTTGAACCGATGGAGCCACATGATTATCAATTATCGTTAGGGAGTACAGAGGGGTGCACTTGGAAGTGCATGATTGGTAATGCCAAGAAGTGGAAATCAGGTGTGTTGTCGCTGTTTGTACAACTGCCATCAGGCAAGGAAGTGACCTTGTTTGCAGAAAAGGGAGCGCAGACTGGCAATACCTTTGCCGTGCATTTCTCGTGGAATCCAACAGCAATGTGCTCTAACAATGAAGTGGTTCAACAAGGGGATGGAATAGAGGCCGAAGGCGCTCTAAATATCAGCTTTGCTGAGATACTTGATGCTGTAGGTGAGCTACCTATTCCTCCTTATCTCAACCGCAAGACTGAAGAAAGTGATAAAACCACCTACCAAACAGTCTATTCGCGCATCAAAGGTTCAGTGGCAGCACCAACCGCAGGCTTACATTTTACCGACAATGTGCTGAATGATTTGCGTCAGCGAGGTATTCAAACGGACGAAGTCACGCTACACGTAGGAGCTGGCACTTTTCAACCTGTAAAGGTGGCCGATGCCAATCAACATATTATGCATACCGAGATTATCGCTGTACCCAAAACGACTATCCAGGCAATAATTAAGAATATGGGGCATATAGTGGCAGTAGGTACCACTAGTATGCGAACATTGGAGAGCTTGTATTTTATAGGTTCAAAATTGTTCAATATGGTTCAAGGTGGTTCAACATCGTTCAAAGTAGAACAATTTGAACCCTACGAGAAAAAACACACATTATCCACTCGCGAGGCATTGCAAGCGATTGTGGATTATTTAGAGCAGAATAAGCAAGATGTGTTGCATGCTGAAACACAAATCATGATCAAACCAGGTTATGTGTTCCGTGTTGTTAATCAATTGATTACTAATTTCCATCAACCCAAATCTACTTTGCTATTGTTGGTGAGTGCCTTTGTCGGTGGTGATTGGCATACGATCTATGATTACGCCCTGAGCCATGACTTCCGCTTTCTTAGCTACGGCGATAGTAGTATATTAACGTGCATCTCTAAACACTAAACAAAAATGATCGACACCCATTGCCATATTGATGATCCGCAGTATGCGGAAGATTTGACCACATTCCTCGAACAACAACGCGAGGATGGCGTTGAAGCCATTTTAGTGCCAGGCGTAGATCAAACGTCTGTCAAAGACGTCTTGGATGTTTGTGACCGCTACCCTGATTATTTGTTTCCTGCTCTAGGATTACATCCTGAGAATGTCAAAGACGATTGGCAGGAGCAACTTGCTACCATTAAAGCTGCAGTTGACGTCCGCATGAACAATAGGTCCCTTCCTTCAAGGGAGAATTTAGGAGAGGCTTCTATCATCGCTATCGGCGAAATCGGTTTGGATTACCATTGGGATACTACCTTCAAGGAGCAACAACACGAAGCGCTGCGCGAGCAAATGCGTTGGGCAGAACAATACCATCTACCCGTGATGATTCACAGCCGTGATGCTACAGAAGATACGCTTAATATATTACGCGAATTTCCCTCAGTTGTTGGCGTAATGCATTGCTTTAGTGGCAGTCACGAAGTGGCTAAGCAGGTTATTGATATGGGATATTACTTGGGTGTAGGTGGAGTACTAACCTTCAAGAATTGCAAACTTGCAGAACATTTGGTCGGCATTCCTTTGGAACGGCTTGTTTTAGAAACTGACGCCCCTTATATGGCGCCTGTCCCCTATCGTGGAAAGCGCAACGAAAGTCGTTGGATGCGATATGTGGCAGAGCGTTTGACTGAAGTGTATAATTGCTCCGTAGAGCACATAATCAAGACAACTACAGCCAATGCAAAAGCACTTTTTGTTATAAAATTGTGAAAAAAAACAAAAAAAGTGCAAATTGTTGTGTATATATCAAATATTTTTTGTACCTTTGCGGGTCGTTAGGTGTATTGTGTCCGGTTGTGAGTATTTGCAACTAGTACAATTTAGATATTGAAACGAAATGCTCGTCTGCGCGATAAGCGCATTATGACGAAGGAGAGATGCTCGAGTGGTTGAAGAGGCACGCCTGGAAAGCGTGTAAACTCCAAAAGGGTTTCGGGGGTTCGAATCCCCCTCTCTCCGCAAAAGACTTTTACGAACAATCGAATCTGAGCTTGCTCAAGTGAGATTGAGA
>JAZKZF010000015.1:0-54751 GCA_045612525.1 Paludibacteraceae bacterium
CCAGAGCTTATCAAGGAGCCACTCGACTATGAATTCACCGAACGTAAAACTCGTAACTATAAGAGCTAAGCATTATGGATCAATATATTGATATTAAAGTGAAGGTTTGGCGTCAAGCTGGACCAAAGGCAGAAGGTCATTTCGAGACCTACGAACTCAAACACATCTTCCAAGGTGCTTCGTTCTTGGAGATGATTGACATCCTCAACGAGCAACTCATCAGCGAGCACAAAGATCCTATCGCATTCGACCACGACTGCCGTGAGGGTATCTGCGGTATGTGCTCTATGTATGTGAACGGTCACCCACACGGACCAGACAGCGCTATCACCACTTGCCAATTGCACATGCGTAAGTTCAAAGATGGCGAGACTATCACCATTGAGCCATGGCGTAGCCGTGCATTCCCTGTAATCAAGGACTTGATGGTGGACCGTGAGGCATACGACAAAATCATGCAAGCAGGTGGTTTCGTATCAGTTAATACTGGTGGTGTACCTGATGCAAACGCAATTCCAATTCCTAAGGCTCACGCTGACGAGGCAATGGATGCTGCTTCTTGTATCGGTTGCGGTGCTTGTGCTGCTGCATGTAAGAACGGTTCTGCCATGTTGTTCGTTTCTGCTAAGGTAAGCCAATTGGCTCTCTTGCCACAAGGTAAGGTGGAGGCAGCTGCTCGTGCTAAGGCTATGGTGGCTAAGATGGATGAACTCGGTTTTGGTAACTGTACCAACACAGGTGCATGTGCTGCTGAGTGCCCAAAACAAGTATCACTCGCTAACATCGCTCGCCTCAACCGCGAGTTCCTCTGCGCAAAGTTGAAAGACTAATTGCAACATATACTGGTTATTAGTAACGTCGCACTCTGTAGCGATCTTGAAATGGTAATCAGATATAAACAAAAAACTCCGTAGACTTACGGAGTTTTTTTGTTTGATATGTTGTAGTCATTATTCTACAACTTGACCATTGGCATTGTATGTCTGGTTGTTGCGAATGATGAAGAGACGACCATCACGGATAATCTTGGTAGCCTGTACCTCGTTGAGAATCATCTCTGTATTAGTATTTACATCCTTTGCCACAATGGTGATGGTTTGTGATACAGGTTCTGCAGCGAGATAGTTAGCATACTCATCTCCGAAGTCATCTACATCTACTCCGTTTTGTGACGCAGTAATGGTGACACTGCCTACTTGCAATGCAGTGAGAACATTGTCATTGATTTCTGCATAAGTATCACTATCGAGTGTGTAAATAACCTCTAAACCACTGGTAGCAGTAGCAGTCAAGTGCAAAGTATCACCTACCACAATTACGAAATTAGTTAAATTCCATTCGATGGTTTGAGGTGCAGGAATAACAGTTATTTGAACTTGTTGCTCTACGATGTCAAATGATGTTAAATCGTCTGGAGTAAAGCGAACGTATGGTGCATATGTACCCGCCTGAAATACCTCTGAAGGGTCTACCCAGTCAAACACGCCATTGGTATTGGCTTCACCACCAGTAAGCACAGATTGTCCCACAGTTTGACCATATACAATTTCGGAAGCAGTAGGCCAAGCATAGATGATTGGTTTGGCAGGATGAACGATTAGTTCGCGTACCAAAGTATCAGCGAGGTAGAGTTCGCTCTCTGCAGCGTAAGCAGTGACATTGATCGTACCACCGCGATGGAAAGAGAGGATATTGCCTTCGAGTGTAGCGACCTCGATATCTGATACTTCATAGGTGATTGTAGTTTGAGCCGAAGCATTCAATACAATGGTTTCAGAAACCAATACATTTTCGAAGTTATTATCCCAAACAATAGTTTGAGGGGCTTTGTTGACGACTACCTCTACGGAATCAAATACTTGAGCGTAGATATCGAGATTAGCTGGCACGAAGCGTACACCTAATGTATATGTACCAGGAACCAACTCTTGCGCAAGGTCAGTATTCCATTCGAAATAACCATCCACCTCAGCTTCGCCACCGGAGAGCATATTCACATTAAGTTTCTTACCATATGTCAATGGTTGAACAGTTGGCCATGCGATGACATTTGGAGTAGCCGCAACGATATTGACTGCTTTTTCGAGGATAGCTTGGTCGTAATCTTCGGTTTGTTGTGCAACAGCTGTGATAGTGAGCGTACCGAAACGTTTGATGATTAATTTATCAGCCTCCACGTACGCAATTGTAGAGTCAGAAGAAAGGTAATGAATAGGTGTCTCTGCTGTAGCAGATAGTGTGATATTGTCGGTTGTTTTGATAGTATCTAGATTGTCATTCCATACGATGGTTTGTGGACTTTGCTGTGGAACGATGGTGATGGTGTATGACACAGGCTCCGCAGGCGTATAGTTGGTATGTACAACACCATCTTCATCGGTGTAAGTACCATCCTGTGTAGCAGTTACAACAACCTCTCCTACCTCTAAGGCATAGAATGTATTATTTTCCACTTTAGCCAACGCAGTGTTATCCACAGAATAGGTTATAGGCAATTTGCTGGAAGCTTCTGCATTGAATTGAAGTGATTGTCCTTGACGTACTTCGATGGTATTCAACTCCCATGTAATTGTTTGCTCAATAGGATTTACACGTACAATAACAGGAATTTCAATATTCTTGTATGATACTTGGTCATCTGGTGTAAACAATACATTTTGGTGATATTCACCTGCTTCCAATTCTGCAGCAAGGTCCACCCACGCAAAAGTACCAGAAACACTTGCAACACCTCCTGAAAGCTCAGCCTCACCTAATAATTGACCATAAGCGATTGAAGATGCTGTAGGATAGGTAAGGATAGTTGGATAAGCAGGAAGAATCTCCAATTCGCGTGTGAGGGTATCAGCGAGGTAGTAGGCATCTTCTTTCGCATAAGCGGTAATGAGAAGTGCACCTCCACGGAGGAAATAAAGTACGTTGTTATCTGTGATGTATGCAAGTTCCATGTCTGATACTTCGTATGTAACCTTAGTTTGCGCAGAAGCATTCAATACGATGGAATCGGTTACAGTGATATTCTCGAAACTATCGTTCCATACGATGGATTGTGCAGACTTGTTGATTGTTACAGCTACAGTACCATCAACTGGAGCATAATAGTTAGTATTGGTCGGCATGAAACGTACAGGGAGTTCGTGTGTACCAGGAACGAGTGTTTGATTGCGTTCGGTATTCCAATCGAAGTAACCCTCTACCTCAGCTTCGCCGCCTATGAGCATGTCGGTTGTGAGGGCTTGTGCGTAAGCGATTGGTTCAACAGTAGGCCATACAGATACAGTAGGTTGAACCGTATTGATGGTAATCTCTTTAGAAACAGTTGCTTGCTCGTACTTCTCATCTAGAGGAGCTACAGCAGTAAGAGTGAATTGACCATGCTTATTGATTTTTAATAGGTTGCCTTCTGCATATGCGATGGTAGAGTCAGAAGATGTGTAATATACTTCAGTTTTTGCAGTAGCATTGAGGGTGATAGTATCGGTCGTGTTCAGTACATTAAGATCCTGCTCCCAAGTGATGGTTTGGGTATTGCGATTCACTGCTACATTTACAGGAATACGCACTTGTTTACCACTGACTGCATCAGCGATAAGAATCTCATCGGTGATAGTACCAATTTGAGTTGGCTTAATAGTTACTTGAATAGTAGTCGTACCAAAAGCACCGCAATCATTACCTAAACCTGTTGTAGAAAGTTGGACATCATCATGCGTATTAGAAAGCATTACTTCATCCTTCATATTGGCATAATTGACAGTAATATCTTTTGTAATGATATCTCCAATGATTGCATTTTCAGATATAGAAGAAAGAGATGTTTCAAGATATTGCGCAGGGGTAACCACGATCGCATTTACATAATGATAGCCTTGTCCTCCACTGGGGCGCACAAAACGAATGTGAGTAGCACGACGGTCAAGAGATACAGTGAGCGATTTGTAAGTTCCTACGGTAGGAGTCACTTCACTACCAGCGATGTCAGACCAGTTATTTCCGCCATCAATAGATTGTTGCGCTTTGATAGAACCTTTGTAATAATTTACAACGAGATTCCAATATTCTCCTTTATGTTGGAAAGTTAATTGTCCTGGTACACCAACGGAAGTATTGAGGGCTATTGCGCCTTTAGTAATTTGATTCGTATTCATCTCAAAAAACTCAATCTCCGTAGGATAATTCAACAGCAAAGCATCGTCGCAACCTATAGAAGGTTGTCGCACTTTCACAGGAATAACTACAGATGCTTCTTCATAGTTCTCATCTCCTGCTACATGAGCAGTAAGTGTTGTTTCGCCTTCACCGACGATAGTAAGCACATTACCAGATACAGAAACCACATTATTGTCTGCGCTGGTGTATGTGAGGAAATTGGTACGTTCTTCTGAATAGGCCTTTTCATTCGTTTCTGCATCAACAACCAAGTAAACAGTGGCACTTAATGTAATCTGTTCGTCACCGATTTTTAAACGAGTAAGGTTGTCATTCCAAGCAATGGTTTGGATGGTTTTATTGGTAACTGTAAACGTTTTTTTGTCCGTAGCACCAAGCCATTCATCGTTTTCTGCGACAGTAGCAGTAATTTCAGCAGAACCTAAACCTACCGCCTGTAAAACAGTACCGTCGTTGATTACCTTAATAACAGTATCGTTGCTTGTGGTATATGTTACTGTATTTCCACTATTTGCTTTTGCAGCGTTTTCTACAATCTTGCCTTTTGGAAGTTTTGTTTCGGTCAAGTTCCATATGACGGATTGACTCTTCTTAACACCAGTACCAGAAACCGAGATAGTAGCAGAGCTGGTACCATCTGAGATGGTGATTGTACCAGATTGTTCGCCTGCGGCGGTAGGCACAAAATAGATATTGATGTCATATAAGTTGATATCTCCGAGTGTACCACCACTAGCAGGAGTACCAGAAGCACCATTAGTAGAAGCACAAGCATTTGCACCTACGTTGAAAACATGAGTGCCTTGGTTGGAAGAAGAGCCAACACGGAAGGCAGCATTGTTGCTCGTGATGGTAATATTGCCTGCGGTAAGGAATGAACGGAGTTTGACTGTTTGAACAGTAGAGACATTTCCTATAGTAACATTACCAAAGGATTTAGATTCTTTCTCTTTTCCATAACTGCCATCAGCAATAAGAATGTGCTTTTTGAGAGGGAGTTTGACATTTTTAAAATACTTCTTCAGCGTAGCACCCGTAACTGTATAGAATTTGATTTGATTAGAGTTCGGATTACTTACGGTAGCTGAATATGATTTGTAACTTGTAGATAAGCCATTTTCAAAAATATTACTTTGTTGCGATCCATTAACGATAGGAGCAATTCTTAGGCTATTTGCTCCTGCTATTTGTTTTTTTGCATCAAATGTTAAATTAGTACCGACAGGTGTGAAGGCATTTAATGTTTCGGAATCAATTGTGCTAAGCGTTCTTTCGCCTGTTTCATACAACGAATACCAAGTTCCTCCGTTGTAGGTTTGGGCGGATAAGTTGATGCTTGCTAGAAAAATGGTGGCAAGCAAGAATAATTTAGTAAAAATCTTTCTCATACTATAAAAATGTTTTTTAATTAATATTCCGTTTATTAAGATTTTGTGCTTTTTATTAAGATTTGTAATACTTAATATATATAGTAAAGCACGAAAAACTGCGCAAAATTAATATATTTCTTTGGAATAATAAAATATTTGCGCGCATATGCGCGTAAATATAAAGGAGTGAGGTATTTTTCATAAAAAATGATATATTTTTTTCCATTTCTTATTAGCAACACGAGCTTTTTATGGTTATTAAAAAAGAAAAAATATCATTTATTTGCAGTTTTTTTGCACAAAAAATACTTTTTTTTTCAAAATATTTGGTCAGTTCAAAAAAAAGCAGTACCTTTGCAGCCGATTTCGAAAGAAATAAGCCCAGATGGCGGAATCGGTAGACGCGCTGGTCTCAAACACCAGTAGGTTCACCCCTGTGCCGGTTCGACCCCGGCTCTGGGTACAAAATCCCGCTTAACGTTGTTAGGTGGGATTTTTAAAAGGAGTTTTATAAATTATTAACCCATAAAAAGGTCATGCGGGAGACTTAAACATCCGCTATCACTCAGAACAGGCTAACTGCCCGGAGAGAAAACGAAAAGGAGGTGTATGCAATGATCATAGTTCCAGTAAAAGAAGGTGAGAACATCGAGCGCGCGATTAAGAAATTCAAACGCAAATTCGACAAGACAGGTGTTGTGAAAGAGCTTCGTCGTCGTCAACAATTCTCAAAGCCATCTGAGATTAAGCGTGAGAAAATGATGCACGCAATTTATGTTCAACAATTGCATGCGCATGATGGAGAATAATTAAGTTAACAATACGAAAAAGCACCCTTGTTTGGGTGCTTTTTTATTGTGGATAGATCACTTCGCTGTCAGAAGTCAGATCGTTTCACTGCTAGAACGCTCACATAAGTGAGCTATTAGATATTATTGTGCGAGCAATTGGCGCACAACAAGGTTAATCGTCTTGCCTTCAGCTTTACCAGCGAGTTGCTTGGTAGCCACGCCCATCACCTTACCCATGTCTTGCGGACCAGTAGCTCCTACTTGAGCAATGATTTGAGCCAATACTACTTTAAGTTCTTCCTCAGACATCATAGCAGGCAAATAGCGCTCGATAATAGCGCATTGCGCCATCTCGTCTTCTGCTAATTCAGGACGATTGGCACCACGGAACATTTCTGCAGCTTCTTTGCGTTGCTTCACCATCTTTTGGAGGATTTGCAATGCACGGTCATCGTGCAATTCGCCATCACTACCTTTGGCTGTTTTAGCCTCAAGGAATTCTTTCTTTATACCACGAAGCGCATCCAGCGCTACTTTATCCTTAGCGAGCATTGCTTGCTTGATATCCTCGCTGATTTGATCAAAAAGATTCATTTTTATTTTAGTTTAAAGGTTAAAGGTTAGAGATTAAAGGCTTGGGTATGCAGCGAAGCCGCTATTTCTTGTCTTATAGCCTTTTGCCTCATCGCCTAATTATAAGAATATTAATTGTACTAAGATATACACTGGCAACAGCACTATCAATGAGAACTTAAACATATAACCAAAGAATGTTGGCATCTTTATGCCACTCTCCTCTGCGATGGCCTTCACCATAAAGTTCGGACCATTACCAATATAAGTCATTGCACCAAATAGCACTGCACCCAAGCAAATAGCTTGCAGCAGCAATTCTGGCACTCCTGCAACTAACTGGCCACCAAATGCCGCCATCTGATCTGGAGTCAAGCCTGCCGCTACACTATGAAAAGCCACTGCTGTAGGTGTATTATCTAAGAACGAAGATAATAGACCAGTGAGATAGTAGAAATGCCATGTTTGGTTGAGCCCTAATGCAGAAGCATTATCACTGAGATAGACCAAAGCAGGGGTCATCGTAGTGAAAATACCCAAAAACAACACCGCAACCTCCACAATAGGCGACCAAGAGAAGTGATTGAGTTCGTAGCGCACTTGACGCTTGGTAGTATAAAGGGAGACAATGGTAAGGGACAACAACACAATCTCTCTGAGATATTGCAACCAAATAGGAGCATCAGGCTCTCCCATTTCAGGAATCATGCCTACATTGATGAAAGCTACAGTCAGCACCACACAAATGAGATATAACAAATTGGCTCCACCTCTGAGACGCAATGGACTATGTTCACGATGATCAGCAGATATAGCTGTCCAGTGCTCACGTTTGTAGTAATAGGTATCTAATGCAAAATAGATAAGCAATAATATCACACCTGTGAATAGCCACTGAGGCAACAAGGAGAGGAACCAAGTAAACTCGGCACCACGCAAGAAGAGCATGAACAATGGTGGATCACCCAACGGAGTAAGCAAACCACCGCAGTTAGCACATAGGGCGATAAAGAACAATATAGTATGCACCTTATGCTCACGTTGCTGATTAGTGGTCAACAACGGACGAATCAATAGCATAGCAGCCCCTGTAGTACCCATGATGCTCGCCAAAACCCATCCTAAACCAAGAAATGTAGTATTGACCCATGGTTTAGCCTTGATGTCACCAGACAAGTGAATACCGCCAGTAATCACATACAAAGCCAACAATAAGATAATGAATGGGATGTAGTCTCCCAAAATTTGGTGCTCTAAGTCATGCGCCAAACCTCCTAAAACCAAACAAATGGCTGTCGGGATGCCTAAAAACAAAGCTACAGTCAATTTGTGTCGATTACTCTCCCACCAATGCTCTGCAATCAGTGGGGCAACTGCGATGGTCAATAGCATCAATCCAAAAGGAATCATGCTCCATGCACTATGTACAAATTGCTCCATAATAAATATTGTTTAGTATTATTCAACGTAGTTCAACATTGTATTAATCGAGTTTTAATACGGCGAGGAAGGCTTTTTGTGGCACTTCCACGTTACCAATTTGCTTCATACGCTTTTTACCCTTCTTCTGCTTCTCCAGCAGCTTACGCTTACGGCTCACGTCACCACCATAACACTTCGCCAACACGTCCTTACGCACCTGCTTCACCGTTTCACGAGCAATAATCTTTGCTCCAATAGCGGCTTGAATAGCAATATCAAATTGTTGGCGAGGCAACAACTCCTTGAGTTTCTCGCACATACGACGACCAAAGCTCTCGGCATTGTCCCTGTGGGTCAAGGTACTCAATGCATCCACTTGCTCGCCGTTGAGCAGGATATCCAGTTTCACTAGGTTACTTGGGCGGAATCCATTATGATGCCAGTCGAAGGATGCATAACCTTTGGAGATGGATTTGAGTTTGTCGTAGAAGTCGATGACAATCTCGCCGAGTGGCATATCGTACAATATCTCCATACGGTCGCCAGAAATATACTCCTGCTTCACCAACTCGCCACGTTTGCCCAAACACAATGTCATAATCGGACCGATAAAATTGCTAGTGGTAATCACACTCGCACGGATATATGGTTCCTCAATATGGTCTATCTGCGTAATATCAGGCATACCTGCAGGATTATGCACTTCTACCATCTCGCCATCTTTGGTATAGACCTTATAACTAACGTTAGGTACTGTGGTAATCACATCCATATCAAACTCTCGATCTAGACGCTCTTGCACAATCTCCATGTGGAGCAGCCCCAAGAAACCGCAGCGAAAGCCAAAGCCCAACGCCACCGAAGACTCAGGTTGGAAAGTCAATGCAGCATCGTTCAATTGGAGTTTCTCGAGCGAAGCACGCAAATCTTCATAATCCTCTGCCTCAATAGGATACACTCCCGCAAACACCATTGGCTTAGCTTCCTCGAATCCAGAGATTGCTTCAGTACAAGGACGAGCCACATGGGTGATGGTATCACCGACCTTAACCTCTGTAGAGGTTTTGATACCCGAGATGATATATCCCACATTACCCGCAGAAATCTCTTTCGTAGGTTGCATGCCCAACTTCAGCACACCTATCTCGTCGGCATCGTACTCCTTACCTGTATTGAAGAATCGGACACGATCGTTCGCCTTCATCGTACCATTGACTACTTTGAAGTAGGCAATAATTCCTCGGAATGGATTGAATACAGAGTCGAAAACCAAACATTGCAGCGGTGCTTCTGGATCACCTACAGGAGGTGCGATGCGGTCGATGATAGCGTCTAAGATCTCTGGCACGCCATCACCCGTCTTTGCAGAACAACGGAGGATCTCTTCACGTTTACAGCCCAGTAAGTCGATGATCTCATCTTCCACCTTCTCTGGCATAGCAGAATCCATATCGCACTTGTTCATGACTGGGATGATCTCCAAGTCATGCTCCAATGCCATATAGAGATTGGAGATAGTCTGCGCCTGTACACCTTGTGATGCGTCCACGATAAGCAGTGCACCCTCGCAAGCTGCAATGGAGCGGCTAACCTCATAGGAGAAGTCCACGTGTCCCGGAGTGTCAATCAGATTAAGAGTGTATCCCTTATACTGCATTTGAATGGCATGGGATTTAATCGTGATACCACGCTCTTTCTCCAGATCCATATCATCCAACACTTGATTTTCCATCAAGCGTTTGTCTACTGTAGCGGTATATTCTATCAAACGGTCAGCAAGCGTTGACTTGCCATGATCAATGTGCGCTATTATGCAGAAGTTACGTATATTTTTCATATCTCTAGTTTTTTCAAAACAACTCAAGTACCTTGTACCCCTAATTTAAATTGCCTGCAAAGGTAGTAAAAAATTTGCATATATGCAAAAAATATTGTAATTTTGTCGCCGATTTGAATAATTATCAACAAACAATGGAAAAACAACATGTAGTAGTTCGCTTTTGCGGTGATTCAGGCGATGGTATGCAATTAACAGGCACCATGTTCGCTTCGCTGAGCGCTATCTTAGGCAATGAGATTAGCACCCTGCCTGATTTTCCAGCTGAGATTCGTGCTCCTCAAGGTACATTAGGTGGAGTAAGTGGTTTTCAAGTGCAACTTGGAACAGGTATCTATACTCCAGGTGATCAAGCAGATGTGATTGTAGCGATGAACGCCGCGGCATTGAAGGTATGCGCTCTGGGGTCAAAATTCAACCAATCAGGCGCCAAGTGGGAAGCAGATGGATCTATGTTCAAGCGCGATGCAGTTATCATCGTAGATACCGATTCGCTTACAACAAAAGATTTGGAGAAGGCACTTTACCAAACGGAGAATCCATTTACCGAATTGGGATTACCCGAAACAGTACAAGTAATACCTGTTGCCCTGACACAACTGACCAAAGAGGCACTCAAAGACATGGGCTTGGACAACAAGTCTGTGCTCAAGTCACGCAACATGTTTGCCCTCGGACTGGTCTGTTGGCTCTTTAATCGCCCTGTAGATAAAGCGGTTGCATTCTTAGAGAGCAAGTTCCAAAAGAAACCTCAATTGATTGCACCCAACGTAAAAGTGCTGACTGATGGTTACAACTATGGCAACAACCTCGCGCTAAATATCCAAACGATGAATGTGGAGCAATCCCACGAACTGTCCAAAGGCACCTACACCTCCATCGCTGGCAATAAGGCTACCGCGTGGGGTTTGATTGCTGCCGCTGAGAAATGTGGCAAGCGATTATTCTTGGGTTCCTACCCTATCACTCCAGCTACGGATATCATGCACGAGTTGGCAACCCGCAAGGATATGGGTGTGATGGTAGTGCAAGCCGAAGATGAGATTGCAGGCGTGTGCACCGCTATTGGAGCTGCCTTTGCTGGTGATTTAGCAGCCACAAGTACTTCAGGACCAGGTCTAAGTTTGAAGGGCGAGGCCATCGGATTAGCGGTGATGGCAGAATTACCTTTGGTCGTGATTGATGTACAACGTGGAGGTCCAAGTACAGGACTCCCAACAAAAACAGAGCAAACCGACCTGATGCAAGCCATCTATGGTCGCAATGGCGAATGCCCCGCAGTAGTCATGGCAGCCTCAAGTTCTGCTAACTGCTTTGATTACGCTTATCAAGCAGCTAAAATTGCGTTGGAGAACATGACACCAGTGGTACTACTGACCGACACCTATCTGGCAAATGGCACTGGATTATGGCGCATACCAAGACTTATCGAACTCCCTGACATTCATCCACAAAGCGTACCAGATGAGCTGAAGGGGCAATACAACCCTGCTTTGCGCGATGAGCGAGGGGTACGTTATTGGGCTTATCCAGGTATGAAAGGCTATGAGCACCGTAATATCGGTTTGGAGCGCGATGCCAACAAGGGCACTATCTCAACCAATCCAGAGAATCACCAACAGATGGTACTTGCTCGCAAAGCGAAAATAGAGCAAGTGGCCAACCAAATACCCCTGCTTGAGGTACAAGGCAAGAAGGATAGCGACACCCTGCTGATTGGTTGGGGAAGCACCGAAGGACACCTGCATGCTGCAGCGAACGAACTAGGTTGTGCATTGGTACATTTCAACTATATAAACCCGCTACCTAAGAATACCGAAGAGGTGTTGCGCCAATACAAACGCATCGTGGTGTGCGAACTCAACAGCGGACAATTTGCAGCGTACCTACGCAGTAAGATTGAGGGATTACACCTGGAGCAATACAACGAAATGACTGCCCAACCATTTGCGGTGGATCGAATAGTAGCAGCGGTCAAATCAAACAAAAATTAAAATTTATTATCCCAAAATTAACAAAAACTTTTGGACAATTTTCTATAATTTTCTTTAATTTTGGTTAGAACAATATTCCAATGGAAGCAAGTCAATTTAAGAGCGATCAATATGTAAAGTTCTGCCCTGGTTGTGGTGACCATGCTATCTGTATGGCATTGCAAAAAGCAATGGCACAAGTGGGTGTTCCAACGCATCAAACAGTAGTCATCTCAGGTATCGGTTGTTCGAGCCGTATGCCTCACTACTTGAACACGTATGGTTTTAATACGATTCATGGACGTGGTGGAGCCATTGCCACTGGTGTAAAAACCAGCCACCCAGAACTCAGTGTTTGGCAAATGACGGGTGATGGCGATTGTCTCGCCATAGGTGGAAATCATTTTATCCATGAGTTGCGTCGTAATGTAGATCTGAATATCTGCTTATTTAATAATAGGATATATGGACTAACCAAAGGACAATACTCTCCTACTTCACCCAAAGGGTTTATAAGTAAATCTAGTCCATTCGGTACTGTAGAGCGGCCATTTATCCCTGCCGAATTGGTATTCGGTGCACGAGGCACATTCTTTGCCCGCACATTGGATGTGGACATGCCAACCACCGTTGATTGTATGGTACAAGGACATCAGCACAAAGGTGCAAGTGTGATTGAATGTTTAGTCAACTGTGTGATTTTCAACAACGGCACACATAATTGGATTGCGGATCGTGCAATGCGTGCAGAGCATTCCATCGTGTTGAAACATGGCGAAAAGATGATTTTTGGTAAAGAAAACGACAAAGGTTTGGCATTGGACTACTCGCAAGGATTAATCCCTCAACTCATTGTGGTAAGTGCAAACGATGAGCGCGTATTGGTGCATGATGCCACACAAAAAGATTCTACCTTACACCGTATGTTAGCCATGATGGGGCAGGATGAGGTTCAAGGCGAGGATTTGCCTATCGCCCTCGGCGTAATACGCAATGTAGAGGAAGAGTCATACGACATGGCTGTTAGCCAGCAGATTAACGAAGTACGCGAGAAGAGCAAAGCAAAAACCTTTGATCAATTGACCGCTACATTGGAGCAATGGACAGTTTAGAGTTTAGTGTTTAGAGATAAGAATGAAAAAGATTATTTTATTTATTGCGTTTGCCACAATGATAGGCAACGCAGTTGCACAAGACGTGGTTGATACCACACAAATATCTATTATTGAACGAGTAGAGAACTGGTATGCAGCAAACATGAATTATGCAACCATTACTGCACTGATGGCAGTGGAAAGTTCGTTTATCCCTTTCCCAAGTGAGGTAGTTGTTCCTCCCGCAGCATATGTAGCTGGCATTGAAGGAAGCAGTTTGCATACTACGGATAGTTATCCATTGAATGTATTGCTTGTCGTGCTGTTCGGAACACTGGGAGCAATTATCGGTGCGATTATTAACTACCTATTGGCCATGTGGTTAGGTAGACCTATTATTTATGCATTTGCAGATAGCAAATTGGGACATTTGTGTCTACTCTCAGCAGAAAAGGTAAAGAAGGCAGAAGACTATTTCAACGAGCATGGCAAAGTGTCAACCTTTGTTGGTCGTTTGATTCCTGGTATTCGCCAATTGATTAGTATTCCTGCGGGGTTATGTAAAATGCATTTAGGTCAGTTCTTATTCTACACTTTCTTGGGTGCAGGAGTTTGGAATGTGGTATTGGCATTGTTGGGCTATATTGCTCACGGACAGATGGATCTCATCCACGAATATAGCCACGAATTGAGCATCGCTATTATGGCATTGCTTGCTTTGATTGTGGTTTATTTCATTGTTAAGACCATTATTAAACGCTATAAAAAATAGTGGCAACCTACAGGGAAACACCACCATGCTAACGAAGTGGTAACGGAGTAGTAACGGAGTGGTTTCGAGAAAGAATTAAGAACAAAGCATCAATTATGTGCCCAACCAAGCGCAAAGACGCTTATTCGACATCCTCGAATAGGCGTCATTTGTTTCATACATTCAAACAATGTTGCTCCTGATGTGATGACATCATCTACCAAAAGAACATGTTTGCTTTTCCATTCCTCGGGATAACGCACAGCGAACAAATCTTTGACATTCTCATAACGTTTGTCAAACTTGGAACGAGATTGGTGTGGATTGTTTTTAATACGAACAAGATGATCTGTATCTATTGGAATCTTTGTCCTTTCGTGTAATCCTTTACAAATGTATTCCGCTTGATTGAAACCACGTTGACGTAATCGACGAGGATGCAAGGGGACAGGTACTAGGTAGTCAATATTGTCAAATAAGTCGGAGTCTAAATATTCTTGTGCTGCAAATCGACCTAATTCATAGAAAACCATTGGATTAGGGAATGCTCCGAACTTACCACGTTCTATTAGTGAGCGAAGCAGTTGTCCTCGTGTGCGATTGTAAAAAGCAAATGCTGCTCCGTGTTCGTAATGGATTGTTCGACTTTCCTTTTTTACCCACTCGGCAAAAAGCATATCAATACCATTATCGGGCAGCAAAGCGTGTTCCGTACGCTCTATCGTATTAAGGCAAGAGGAGCAGATAGCTCGCTCCCCTTGTAATAATTTTTGCCCACAAGCCACACAACAAGAAGGAAACAACACCTCCAAGATTGCGCGCGAGCATGTGGAAAAAATGGATGACATTATTTTCTTCTAAGCCAAGATAAGACCTCCTTGCGCTTCTCCACCAATGCAGCTACTGCCAAACCAAGCAGCCAGCCCAAAACCAAAGCTATAGCTATTAATTTAATAGGTCCATTCATCGCATTTGGGTCCACAACGAAAGGCGTCTGTAACACCACAGGTGCAGAAGCATATGCCAAGCGATTATCGATTCTATTTAGAATTTCGATTTCATCTTGAATATCTTCTAAAAAGAGTTTTATTTCACGCCCACCCAGCACGATTCCTGAACGTGTTTCTTGCAAGCTCAATTGCGCCTCTTGGTTGTGTGAGAAGTAAAAAACAGAAGTAAGACTATCCAATTTTTCCAATTGGTCGTGATGGAACTTCGCCTCACGCTCTAGATTTGCACGGAATTGCGCATAAGGCGCTACAATACCTTCACGGGTGTTAAGATACTGCATGATGGCTTCTTGGAGTTGAGGCACATTATTAGGATGTTTCGTGCGGAACTGCAACGCCAACATATATGGTACATGTACTGAAGCAGAATCCGTGAGTGGGACTTCACAATCAAAATCAATACCATCCACAAGATTATCAGCCATAAAATCAATCAAGTCAAAGGTGACAAATCGATAATTACCTACAGCTAATTCTGGAGAGATATTAAGCATGGTTGCTAAATTTTGATGGGCAAATTTATAACTCGATTTCTCCAAAGCCATAAACTCTCGGCTAACAATATCTTTAGACACACCATTTAGTATCGCCACCGCATCCACGTTGTAAATACGATTTTTGTCTAAAGAAGCATAAAACGCACTAGCAATAGCCATCAAAACCACGATTAGTACTATCCACCACTGACGGAAAGACAATCGTATCATACGACTCAACATCGCAACTAGGCTTTTCATACCACGACCAATACCGCGCCCCATGGCAGCAAAGAGGTCAAACAAATTCATTTCTCTTGGTTGTTCCATATTTGTAATTTATCCAATAGGATTTAAATGATTAATTCTAAATTATCTACGTCCACGCATCCAACCTGCAAAGCCACCCAAACCAGTTGATGGATTATCGGATGAATTTGCTGAGCCAAAATCGTCTCCAAAGTCAAGCACGATATCACCATTCTCATGAATAACTTGTTGTGGAGTCATTTGTGATGGTGTATCAGGTACTTGAGTTGGTATATCCTTAGTTTCTGCAACTTCTTCTACAACAGGTTCTGGAGTTTTGGCATCTTCATAATGGATCTTGATGGCCTCTTCTACCGTTTTTTTGCCGACTACATCATCTAGACCAGGAATATTCGACACCTCAAAACCAGTAGCAATAATGGTGACGCGCACCTTGTCCTCAAGTGTTTCATCTAGCGATGCACCCCATTGCACCTCTACATCTTCGCCTATTTCGCTAACGAACGTATGGATTTGATCAATCTCAGACATTATCAATGCATGTTCGGTGGTAGTATAAATCTGCAACAACAAACGTGTTGCACCACGCACATCACTATTTACCAATGGTGAGTGCAGTGCTTCGTGAATAGCTTGTGTGATACGATTTTCACCATTAGCGACACCCACACTCATAATAGCTACATTGCCATTTTTGAGGGTGTTGTATACATCGGCAAAGTCGGTGTTGATATATCCTGGTACCGTAATAATCTCAGCAATTGCACGCGCTGCATTTGCGACCACATCATCCGACTTAGCAAAAGCATTGAGCATATTGAGATCGGGATAGATTTGGCGCAGTTTCTCGTTGTTAATCACCAAGATAGCATCTACTTGTTCTGCTAATTGTGCCACACCAATCATGGCCTTTTTGATTTTCTTTGGGCCTTCAAATGTAAAAGGAATGGTCACAATGCCAACAGTCAAGATACCCATCTCGCGTGCTACAGAAGCCACCACTGATGAAGCACCAGTACCTGTACCACCACCCATACCTGCTGTTAGGAAGAGCATCTTGGTACCATCGTTTAAGGATTCCTTGATACGCTCACGATTTTGTTCGGCATATTCTTGTGCAACCTCAGGTTTGCCTCCAGCACCTAACCCAGGTCCTAATTGCAACTTAGCTGGTACGCTGCTACGCTCTAGGGACTGCTTATCGGTATTGCACACTAAGAAGGTTACGTCCTTCACTCCCTGGGAGTACAAATAGTTGACCGCATTGCAGCCACCACCACCTACACCCATCACTTTAATAATGGAATCTTGAGCTATATCCAAACCCAAAGCATTAATTACATCTATCATATATCTTGTAGATTTATTAATTACACATCTATTAATATCCTGTTTGATCTGTAAATATCGTTAAGGTTTTCTCCTTAATTATATCCAATATTCCTTCCCCAGAAGTTGTCACCTCAGGGTGCTTAGCGCGGTAATCTGCCCCCAAAAGCAACGTTCCCACCAACGAAGAATAAGTTGGCATACACATCTCATCTGGCGTATCAGTGGTCAACCAAGACGCATGCGAACCATACATCACTGGGATAGGAGTCTTAGCCTGAATGTATTCCACCAATCCTTGTAACATTGCTCCACCGCCAGTGACATATAATACTCTAAAACGATTGGCCTCTGCATTGAGAACCTCCAATAACGGAGTGAGCATTTGCTCCAAGCGTGCTGAAATAATATCTGCTATCTCGGTCGCCATTACTGCCACCTCGCCATGTGGCATGGACGATGAAGGTATACGAAAACGGTGATTGGTAGGCACCATATCTGATGAGGCATAACCGTATTTACATTTCAATTGCTCTGCATACGCCAAGGAAATACCTATCTGTTCAATGTCACGCGTGATATCGTATCCACCTAATGGGACCACCTTATTATATAGATATTGATTGCCTTTATACACCGTCAATGTGGTAGTCTGGGCACCCAAGTCCAATATAGCGCAACCATTCGCCATATCCTCTTCGGTCGTGATGGCATTCATCAGTGCATCAGGACGAACATAGATATGCTCCAATCGTTTTGCAGAACGATTGAAACTATCTACAATCTTTTGTTCCAACTCTTTTTTACCAACAAACGCAATAAAGTGAGCTTCCACTAATGCAGCACGCTGATTCTCTGTTGGTTGATGTTCCTGCTCAACACCATCTAACTTATAGAAATATGGTACTAGATCCAGCACTGCCACGTCTGGATTACGTGCTTCTATCTTTTGCTTGCACTCTGCCTCCATCGCATCCAACAGCGGCTGAGCAATCTCTTTTTTGCGTACTTGGTCGCGGGTAGAATGTACAGCCACTACCTGCATAGTACGTCCGCCTACACAAACAAAGGCAGATGGCAGTGCCTCGACACGCACGCGATTGGATAGTTTTTTTAACACTTCATTGATCATAAAACCTGCATCCGAAGTGTTGGTCACAATGCCTCGCTCCACGCACTCAAACTTATTAGAAATCTCCATACCCAATATGCGGAGCAACCCACCTGTGGTCATTTCTGCCGCCATAGCTCGTACACCATGACTTCCCAAATCTATCGCCACGAGGGGGGCCGATTGTAATATTTGTCGTTTCTTAGCCATACTCTCTTAACTCTACTTCCTACTTACCACTTGTCCTTCAAAGCGCAAATCATATTCCTTACACTCAGGATAACCAATCTTATCAAATCCTTTGGTATATAATTTTTGCAACTTACTTAATTTTTCCACATAACCATCCAAAGAACCCAATATTATTTTTGCATCAATTCCTTCTTGTTTCAAAATCAAGGACTTAGGATTCAACACATGGATATCATGAATGCGTGATTTCCAATAGCGACTATCGCTAAGCCAAACCACAAAATCAAAATACTCCTCAGCTGCTGCACGTTGGCTTACCGCACCTCTGAACACAGGTACATCCACATTAATTTGCCTGCGAATGGGCATTATACGACGATCAGAATCCACATAATAACACCCATCATTAGCCACCACACTTAGCACTGGTATACGTTGGGTCACCTCCACATGGACATGCCCGAAAGGCGACTTAAAACACTCCACCTTGCGCACCATTTCATGCCCTAGCAAGCATTGCTCAATGGCATGACAGTCAATTTGTTCCATCATCAATCCTAATGGATACACATGATGACGTTGCAAATAGTTCTCCAACTCATTTGCATCTACCCACTGACGTTCCATACTATCCCGCACCACAATATGCACCTCTGTGCACGGCGAGGAATCACGCTGAGCAGAGCACCATGCTCCACCCCACACTACCGCCACGCAGCATAATATCGCCACGGACAATAGCACAATTTTCTTTACCATTCTTTTCATATCATTAAGGATTTAGTTATGTCATTCACCAATCGGTCAATATTTCCGGCGCCCATTGTAATCACCACGCAAGCTCTGCCTTGCGCAAGACAACTCTTTGCGCGCTCACGTAAGTACTTAGCCAGTATATTAGGCAAAACCAACGCTCGCTTCGCACTTATCTTCTCTAACAACCATTCACTAGTCACACCTGCAATAGGCTCTTCACGTGCAGGATATATCGGCAACAACGCCACCTCATCCAAACCACTCAACACCTCTGCAAACTCATCTACAAAGTCACGTGTGCGAGTGAACAAATGAGGTTGAAATACGCCTATCACATACCTTTCTGGATATAATTTCCTCACCGATTCAATGCTTGCTTTCAACTCCATCGGATGATGTGCATAGTCGTCCACATAAGTTAGCTGTGGAGTATTCAAATGGATATTAAAACGACGATACACGCCAGAAAAACTACTCATTCCGCTACGCAATTCCTCATCCGTCGCACCCATCAACCATGCCACAGCCATCGCTGCCACACCATTTTCTATATTCACCCAAACCGGCACACCCAATTGAATATCAGCGACTTTACCATTTGGAGTATAAAAATCAAATCGTATTTCCCCGTCTCGTACCTGCACATTATCCGCATAGAAGTCTGCCTGCTCTCCTACAGCGTAGGTATACACCCGTGCTATTAAACTCTCTACATGAAACTTTAAACCACTCTTTATCACCAATGCCTCTTGCACCAACGATGCATAATGCATAAAACTCTCGCGATAGGCATCTTCTGTGCCATAAATATCCAAATGGTCAGGGTCCATGCTAGTAATCACGGATATATATGGTGTCAGGTGATGGAACGAACGATCAAACTCGTCTGCTTCTACAACCACCAAATCACTTGCTTGGTCCAACAACAGATTCGTTCCATAATTATTTGCTATTCCACCCATAAACGCATTCGCACCTACATGCGACTGATGCAAGATATGCGCCAACATCGTACTAGTAGTTGTCTTTCCGTGCGTGCCTGCAACACATAAAGCTCGCTCTGAACGTGTAACTAGACCCAACACTTCAGCCCTTTTCAATATCTGAAATCCCTGTTCTTTCAACCAGACATACACAGCCATATCCTCAGGCACAGCAGGCGTTCGCACCACAACAGTATTAGCAACATCCAACGCTTTCACCGTATCTAGGGTATCGTCATACTGCACGACTATCCCCTCTGCCTCCAATTCTTTAGTCAATGGCGAAGGCGTGCGGTCATATCCCAACACATGTGCCCCTTTTGCAGCAAAGTATCGTGCCAACGCACTCATACCGATGCCGCCTATCCCCAAGAAATAATATGTCTGTATCTGATTATCTATCATTTATCGAACAATCATTTTGCATGTCTGCTCTCCGCTACGCAATATATATACACCTTGTGGTAAATTCTCGCGCGATGCGGACATATGCAGACCTGTTAATGAATATATCTCCACGTCCTCAGTATTCCAATCTAAAATACCTATTTCCTCTACAGCAGTTTCAATAGCTGGTATTAACACCTTTGTTTGTCCCCATTTCATCTCTGGAGTACCATTGTAGTTCAGCAACTTACCTGTCAAAGAAACCTTATCTCCCTTCACTACAGGAGCACTGTTATAACATTGATATGCATAGAACACATTTCCACCATTTGGAGTATCTGCCACCCAAAATGTTTGGCTACTGTATTGTGTGTTATAAGATCCATTCAGCGATGTCACATATCCCACGACCACATACTCTGTCGAAGACTGACTGCCTTGCGCCAATGCCAATGCCAATTCGCGTGCTTCTTGACAAGTAATTGCGCCATCCACTGTACCTGGATCAGGAGGCAACACTTCACCATCACAGTCATAAGGTTTGCCTTTCATCGTTCCCCAAATATATTCAACCAAATTTGGTTCTACCACAAACGGATTTTCATTTCCTTGTAAATCAGCCACTTTCGCATTGCGAGTCACCTCTTTATCCGAGACAGGATCTTGTCGATGCCATTTTAACATCAATGCTAACGATTTAGACTGAAAATCACACACACCATTGCTATAACTGAAATAGCGATAACCCTTGCCTCCTTGCGTAAAGTCTTTGTCCATATAGCAAGTCAGCATGTAGAAATACACACGAGCTACATCTCCCTTGTATTCATCCACAGGCTCAAATGCTGTCTCACCACTCCATGTGGCACTCGAACCTTTCTTCGATCCTAAATTATTTGTCCATGCCGCATTGGTTACCTCATCATACACCCACGCCGAACGCATTTCATTCGCCATCGCATCTACCGAAATTATATGGTGTAAATCCGTGTACATGGGGTCATTTGCCTCATTTTCCTGTGAATATCCCCACCAAGATTTAGGTAGCATATGCTCACGATTGTAACACTCACCTTCTGTTACATCAACATCATAACAATAATCCGATAGATTGAAATCATAACCTGAATACATATCCCAAATCTTGCCATCAGCACGCACATCCACCTTTGCTTGATCTCCGCGTATCTGTCTATAATCCAACACGGTATGTTGCGAAATATCCTCATGCAAACTTTCACGTAACTCTTTTGATGTTAATCCCTCTAGTGCCTCGTATGGGCATGGATAAGGCTCACCTGGCCACTCCCCCTCTACCACCACATTCTTCACTTCCCAAGTACTGGCATAATCGTCGGTAGATAAATACTCAAACATAAACTGCATTGTTCTTGAAGCATATGCAGTCAAATCTATCTCACAAGCAACAAAACCCCAACGTTGTGTTGGCCATGTAGGAATAGCGACCTGCATCCAATTAACACCATCCTTACTCACTTTCACCAGGTTATAATCCACATCTGAAGTACTATTGGCAGCGTATGTTGTATGTTCAAAGCGCAATACCACTTTCGTACAACCTTGTGTATTTAGCACAGGCGAAATCAACTTACAATCACTCGCGCCCATTGACTGACCACCTTTATTGGCAGTCACTTTGGCATATTGATGAGTACGATCTACGTACCACATAGATGCATAAGTACATCCTGGATATTTCTGCTCATCCAAGGTAAATGAGCCTAATGATTCTGCAAACGGCTCTTCTAACAACACTTCCACCTGTGCGTTAGTCACTATTGTCATTCCAAATAGAGCAATAATGATTGGCAAAAACACCTTTTTCATACGAGATTACACATTTATTCGAAATTAGTCTGCAAAGATACAACTTTTTTCTCATATATGCAATACTTTACATTTTTTTACTAAAACACCCTTTATGATTCTTTTTTTATTATCCAAGAAATACGCTTATGAATCTTAGGTGATTCTTAGGTTATTTATAGGTGATTCATAGGTGATTTAGCAACCTTTATGCTATTAATCCTTACGCTGAACTCTAAACTCTCAACAAAAATTTGCATATCTCACAAATTTTCACTACCTTTGTGCCCAAATTGCGTAATAGGGTCTTTTCTGCCCATTTAAGCATTAAAACTTTTGAAACTTTTAGAACTTTTATTGATATGGCAACACAAGAAGAAACCTTCAAAAAACTAGTCGCACACTGTAAAGAGTACGGCTTCGTTTTCCCAAGCAGCGAGATCTACGACGGACTTGGCGCCGTGTATGACTACGGACAAAATGGTGTAGAACTCAAGAACAACATCAAGAAATATTGGTGGGATGCTATGACCATGCTCCACGAGAATATCGTCGGTATCGATGCCAGCATCTTCATGCACCCAACCACATGGAAGGCATCAGGTCACGTGGACGCATTCAATGATCCACTCATCGATAACAAAGATAGCAAAAAACGCTACCGTGCAGACGTACTCATCGAGGATCAACTCGCTAAATACGACGAGAAAATCGAGAAAGAAGTAGCTAAAGCTCGCAAACGCTTCGGCGAGAGCTTCGATGAGGAGATGTTCAAACAAACCAACGAACGTGTAAAAGCCAGCGTAGAGAAGCGCAACGCTCTCCACGAGCGATTCGCTACTGCCCTCAATGATAGCAACCTCGAGGAGCTCAAGCAAATCATCCTCGACGAAGAGATTGTTTGCCCAATATCTGGTACCCGCAACTGGACCGACGTGCGTCAGTTCAACCTTATGTTCTCTACTGAGATGGGTTCTACCGCCGATGGTGCAATGAAGATTTACCTCCGTCCTGAGACTGCACAAGGTATCTTCGTGAACTACCTCAACGTACAAAAGACGGGCCGCATGAAGATTCCTTTTGGTATCGCACAAATCGGTAAGGCTTTCCGCAACGAGATTGTGGCTCGCCAATTTGTGTTCCGCATGCGTGAGTTCGAGCAAATGGAGATGCAATTCTTCGTTCGTCCAGGTGAGGAGATGAAATGGTTTGAGTACTGGAAGGAGTTCCGTCTCAAATGGCACAAAGCTCTTGGTATGGGTGACGAGAACTACCGCTACCACGATCACGACAAACTCGCTCACTACGCTAACGCTGCTACCGACATCGAATTCCAAATGCCATTTGGATTCAAGGAGGTAGAAGGTATCCACAGCCGTACTGACTTCGACCTTAGCCAACACGCTCAATATAGTGGTAAGAAGATTGAGTACTTCGACCCTGAGCTCAACAAGAGCTACACTCCATATGTCATCGAAACATCTATCGGCGTGGATCGTATGTTCCTCTCTGTGATGTGCGGTGCGTACAAGGAGGAAGTGCTCGAAGGCGGCGACACTCGCGTGGTATTGAACTTGCCAGCCGTTCTCGCTCCTGTGAAAGCATGCGTGATGCCACTCGTAAAGAAAGATGGTCTGCCAGAGAAAGCACGTGAGATCATGGATATGCTCAAATATGACTTCCACACCAACTACGACGAGAAAGACTCTATTGGCAAGCGTTATCGCCGTCAAGATGCTATTGGTACGCCATTCTGTATCACAGTAGATCACGACACGTTGAATGACAATTGCGTAACCATCCGTCACCGTGATACCATGGCACAAGAGCGTGTGAAGATCGAAGACTTGCACGCAATCTTGTCTAAGGCTTGCAACATGCGCGAGACATTTAAGAAACTGAAATAATCCTATTACTCTCAAAAAAAATAAGCACCTCAATTGAGGTGCTTATTTTTATCTTCATCCGTATGGATTACTCTGCAATTTGACCGAGCATGTTGTAATAGATACCATCGCGCAAGATGCACATTTGACCATTGCGCATAACCTTAACGGCTTTAACCTCAACAGTTACGTTATCAACTGCAGTAGAAGATGATGTACCAATGTATACTTTATTTACATCTACCTTGTAATAGAAATCATACTTACCTGGAGTCAACACAATATTACCCATATCATCATATTCAACTGCAACAGAACCGTCTTCCACGTCTCCACACCAAGCAGTTGCAGAGCCATTGTTCAAAGTTACAACTTTAACAGCATCACCCGCTGAAATTACTTGACCTATCAGCATATACTCTTGATCGTTCGCAGGATTAACCGTCATAGCAATACCAGTAGTCCAATCGCCCCCTACACCCATCAATACATAAGTTACTGCAGAAGGATCGCTACTGCCATAGACTTCTTTCCATTTTGCGACTTCATCATTCTCAGCATAAGAACGATTTAGAGCTTCTCCACCATCTGCTTTCAACTCTACATATTTCCAATCTGGACCTGAGCAATATTTGTACGCATCATCTGGCGCAGCAGTAAGCGTAATGGTATAGTGAGTGTCATCAACCTTTGTCATCTCTTTATGTCCCCAGCTAGTCATGTCACCTGCAATGTAGCAAGCATTTGTTCCAGCAGGAACCGTCACATTATAAACCATATCTTTTTTCTCTACAACAACTTCTGGATTATACACAGCACCCCACTTTACAACAACATCTGATTCAGAATATTTACGATTGTCAATATCATTACCGTCTGCTTTCTTTTCTACATATTTCCAATCTGGACCAGAGCAATATTTATATTCCATTTCGTTAGTTGCATCTGCTACTTCTAAAGTATAATGAGTTTCATCTACTTTAGTCATCTCTTTATGTCCCCAGCTAGTCATGTCACCAGCAATGTAACAAACTTTTGTTCCTGCAGGAACTTCTACGTTGTAAGTTAACGCACTCATTGACATCACCATTGCCAATGCTGCAAATAATGTAAAGATTTTTTTCATAATAAAATGAATTTAAAAGTTAATAATTAATAAGTTAATAATTAAAATTGTTATTTAATATATTTATATCCATTTTGGATGATTATTCCATGATAGTTTTCGTCTACCTGCTGACCAAGCATATTGTACATTGGTTGAGTAAGATTCAATGTTGGCTGCATGACATCATCTAATTCGGTTGTCACATCATCATCCTGTCCACGTAAACGAACTTTCATTCTTGACTGCATCGCAGCCCCCTGCTGAGGCAGCACATAACACTCAAATGGATGCAAAGTAGTGGGATTACGCTGCAGAATAAAATCATTCGTAGCACGCAGTACATAGACGTTCTCAGACAACTCTTGCTTTTGTAGGGTCTCATTTCCTCCCATCTGCATATCTCTGTTCGGTGTTAGGAGAACAAACGACTTTGACAATTCATTCCACTTGTGTGCACCATGGAAAGTTATCACCTTATCATCATAATAACCATTCTTGTCTGGGAACTGAATAATATAAGGTTTGTTTGCAGACAAAGTAGTTGTAAAATCAAAATACAACACTCCATTTTTCACTTCGTCAGGAGCTGCTAAATAATAATGCCCCGTAGAACCATCCCATGGATCAAGTGCCCACTCTCCATCATCTTCTACCGTCACTTTTTCGACTTCAAATGGAAGGTAAAGCGTCTCCCATGTTCCGGGTGTAAAAATACGTTTATAAAAAATTGTACCTACATAATCTTCGCCATACTCATACACACCATCACCAGGATTTTTGGTTCCGTCGTGATAAATAGTTAAGTGAGGTTGATCTGAACAATTCACCATCACAGCTTGACCATTTTCCCACGCATAACATACATCCTCATATGTTAGCAAATCAGCAGACTTATTGCTTTCATTATCATGTAAGATAAAATTGATTTCTCTTGGTTGATTGTCGTTGAAATGATGATAATAAAATCCACCAATATTCTTATTGGTTAGTTTTAAGCCAGGCCAAGCACCCGTTAGTGGATTCTCATTAGAATCCCAACTATATAAATATACGTTGGACCAACCTGCTGTATTTTTAAATGCTATCGTAATCGGTAATTCTTGTGGAGGATCATAGGTATAAACATTCGTTTGTACCTCAGATTGTCTTCCTGCCACATCTGCATATGTCTTTATCGTTACATCACCGGATATAGCAATTGCACCATTATAAGTTTTCTTTGTTGCAGACGATTTGGGATCAGAACCATCCAAAGTATAATATATAGTAGGCACACCAGCGAGTCCTGTAGCACTCATATTAACTGACAACGTAGGGGTTCTATAGGTGGTAGATGCGGGAGTAATCGTCAACTCTGGTATCGCGCACTCATAGGTAATGTACATCTTATATCCTGTTCCCGCAGCTACTTCTATATAGCCATAAGGACAGGAAGAACAAGCTTCACCTAACTCAAGGATTAAAGTGCCTTTGGTACCTGTAACATGAGCACGATAACCATTGCCTACCACCTCATCTGAGACGGCACTCTCAGAGTGTACGCCTACTGCCTTACGAGCGAGAATCATCGGCTTGATAGCAGCGCCATGCGCTTTCCAGTGAGGATAAAAAATACATGGTACACCTGGCATAGAAAGGATATATGCATTCGCTTGCAATAGTCGGTCTTTCACACCATCACTCATAGGATCACTCCCACCAAAATCACAATTATTTCCTCTTTCGAATGTATCGTGGTTATCAATAAAGTTCACTGCCCATTTCCCTTTACCCATTCCAATCAAACTATTGGGATTTTTACAAGCCGCATAATTGAATTGTCCGATGCCAGCATTCATCACATTGAATTTCATAGCAAAATCCAATGCCAAAGTATTTTCTCCAGCATCAGCAATACGGCTCCAAAGTACATCACGATTTCCGTCGTAATACTCAATCATAGAGAAATAGGCACCAGCATTGGCATTATAGTCATTCACGTGCGACATGTGGAATCCCTTGCAATAGTCATAACGGAAGCCATCGTACTTCATGACATTTACCATCCATTTGGCATAAGCACGGAACATCTGACGCACTTTTTCCTCACCATGCGCCAAGTCACGAGCTGCTCCATAATTAGACTCACCATCATAACCATCTTCCCATGCTCCAGTAGCTTTTCCCTTACAATATTCATCTGCATCCCAGTTCATCTCATCGTTTTGAGAAATATAACTGCCATCGATTTGGAAGTATCCATACTCACCAAAATCTTGCTCGTAGAAAGAGCACCACCCATCTTTACCTTCTATATGATTCACAACCATATCGGCAATTACCTTAGTGCCGCCATCATGCAACTGTTTTATCAGATACTCCAACTCTCCACGTTGTCCCCAATCACTATTTTGATTGCTATATTGCTTAGGATGATAGCCTACTCCACCAGAAGACAATGCAGATGGTGGCAACCAAATAAGGTCGAAGTAAGAGGAAATCTCTTCCGCTTCCTGCTGCAAATTCCACCAGCGCGTACATCCATAGTATTTATCTTGATTAGAATCCCAATAGAATCCTTGCAACATCACATCAGGGCATGCCGATGGTACAGATGAACTATACAAAGGATCTTGATTGTGGTCAACACCAAAGGTGGTCCAAACACCTTGATCGGCTCCCCACCCTCGAATCGTATAACAATCTTTATTTATAGGAATAGTCAAATCGACTGTTTGATTCCACAAGTATTCGCTGTCCCATGCAAATTCAGTAGCCTTGGATGACATACGCACAAAAACAATATTTGAGTGATCATTGGGGACATACACCTTATATATATAACCAATATAAAAATCAAGTTGCACATCTTGGAAGGAGTCGTTTGCTCCCCAAGAGTGCGCAAAGAATTTTGCATTATCCGAATGCCACAAATTTTTCGTATTCAAATAAATAGTTCGATAACCATCTGGAGCAGGTTCTGGCTCGTAGACCTCG
Organism: Paludibacteraceae bacterium; assembly: GCA_045612525.1. Classification (GTDB taxonomy): domain Bacteria; phylum Bacteroidota; class Bacteroidia; order Bacteroidales; family Paludibacteraceae; genus Colicola. Next base: position 28,293 of record JAZKZF010000015.1, read on the forward strand.
CCTTTGACAGGATACTTCACAGATAATTTATTGGTAGCATATGTCCAAACAAATTCATACTCACCTATTTGATCAGCTACAATATGACAATTGTACTTGTCAGAACCATCACCTTGTTCAAGTGTCCAATTGGTGCAGTGTTCGCGAGTTATGGTTTCTTGACTTCCTAACCACTTACCATTTACCACAAGCTTAAAACTATAGGTATCCGCCTCCATATAGACCATTACGGAGGCTGTCAGACCATCGTCTGCCTTTACAAAGGTTGAAAGTGCGCTATTCCAACCATTCATTGAACCTGCAAGGCTGATAACCGCGTCTTCTGGCGTAGGAGGTATGGTCTCACCAATGCCTGGTTCATAATTCACCCACTCACCGGAGCAAATAGGAGTATCATTTCCCCAACCTGTAATTTTATAGCAATTGCCTTCAATCGTCAAATCGCCCGTCTTGTTCCACAACATACCTTCTGTTGTCCAATCGACTGCGGTAGAAGAAGGATTTTGGCGCAAAAAGATGATATTTGTATGTGCTTCGGAGATAGTGACTTGATAGATATTACCTTCTAAATGTATCATTTGAGCATCCATATCTTCTGCTCCTTCTCCCCAAGCGTGTACAAAGAATTTAGCTTCTGCTATCTCCCAAAAACTCTTACCGCCAGTATTCAAATAAATAAGTTTTTCTTCCGGTTCAGGCTCTGGATCTGGTGTAGGAGTGTCAGGTTTTTCTGGATAGGTGACAGTCAACTGACTCTTCTCAAAATTCCATGTAAAAATATAATCACCCGCAACATCCGTTTTCAGTGCGCAATTGCCTTTCCCTGCTTCAAATATCCATGGTTGCCCACTATTTACACGTGTTAGCGTGCCATCATTACCTAACCAGTTGCCATCAAGTACTACTTTTATAGAATCAGTAGTATTTGCTTGCAGAGCAATCGTAGTAGAAGCAGTTAAAGAATCTGCAGAAAGTACCAATACATTGGCTGTAGTACTCCAGCTGTTCATTGTACCAGCCAATGCTACTGTAGGAATAATAATTTCTTCTTTGATAAGGACGGTCACTGCTTCCAAACTTGTTGTACCATCGAAAGTGAAAGTCACATTATATAGACCCGACTTATCAACCGTAAACGTTTTATTATCACTAGGATAGGACCAATCCCAACTATGATTACGGACGACCTTATACTCATACGTTGTTCCAACTGCTAACTCTACATTTTCCTTTACCAATGTATATGTACCATCATTTTGCTTGGTCATATCGTTGTTGGTATCATCTATTGACCAACCAGACCCTAACACAGCAGGCGAACCTGCAATGGTATAAACTGGCGGAGTATATGTAGACCATGTGGTAGTGGCACCATCCCAAGAGCCACTCGTAACGGTGAAGTGGTTCTTACCATCAGTAGGAATAGTTAAGTCGCCAGACTGATTCCATTTGTTATTCCAATTATTCGCAGAAGCACTAGGATTCATACGACAGAAAATAACTTTTGGATAACCAGATGGGACTGTTACCTCATATAAATCAGTTTCACCTGCGACGGTTGTCATACCAACCCACTTCTCTCCATTGCCAAAGAAATATGCTGCAAAGCGGGCATTGGCTTGTGTCCAATTGCTATTCGGAGTGAGATAAAGTTTTTCAGGAACAGCAGCATTAACCATCAAAGCGATAGTTAATGCTGCAAATATGGAGAAAATCTTCTTCACGAATATTCGTAAATCCTGATTTTGTGTTGTGGCCATTAACGAATGTATTTATATCCGTTTTGGATGACAACTCCTTGATAATCTGCACTTACTTGTTGACCAATGATATTAAACATTGGCAAGTTGATATCCAATGCAGGAATAGTCTTCTCTACTTCAACATTTTCTACATCCAATCCAGAGCATTCTAGGTCGATTTCTGCTTTTGCTTCTACCTCGTTCCATGTGTAGCAAACATCAGCATCAACATACAGGTCAGCCGTTTGTACGCCTTCGCCATTATTAAAAATCACATTGACTTCACGCATTGTCTCTGGGAAGGTGTGATACAACCAACCATTGTTATCTTTTGTTGTCCATTCTGAACCTGGCCACTCGCCCAACAATGGTGTATCACTCATATCCCACGCATATAGATAAACTTTTGCCCATGATTCTGGAGGGAAGAATTTAACTACCAACGCCGTCGTTTGTGGTGCTTGATAGGTATAGGTATGAGTTTGTACCTCTGTTTCTTTCGCACCATCTACAGCATACGCCTTCAACGTGGTCGTCTTAGTGATAACAACTGGAGCAGTATATTGCTTTTTGGTAGAAGATGTCTTAGGATCTGAATTATCCAATGTGTAGTAGATTGCTGGTGTACCTTCTTCGCCCACAGTGCTCATTGTGATTTCCAATGATTCGGTCTTGAATATTTTTCCTTCTGGCGCAACAAGGAGCTGGAATGGAATGTCTGAGAGTGTGCAATTTTGGCTCAAAACCTCCATACCATTCCACTCGTAACAAGCGTCTTGGTCTAAGAGAATGTCGCTTGATTGCTCGCCCGCGTTATTAGTGAAGATAATTTTTACTTCTTTGACATCTCCAGGGAAAACATGGTAGAGCCATCCTTCGCTATCTGTTGTCTTCCACTCCATACCTGGCCATGCGCCTAAGTTTGCACCATCCCAAGCATAGAGATACACATTCTCCCATGTAGCAGGAGGCATGAATTTCACAGTGAGAGGGGTTTGCTGTGGCTCTTGGTATGTGTAAGTTGCCTCTTGCACTGCTGATTTTACGCCATTGAGTTCAGCATAAGCTTTCACAGTTACTGTTCCAGTGATAGTGAATGCAGCAGTATAAGTCTTTTTAGTTGCAGAAGTAGTAGGATCTGTACCATCTATCGTATAATAAATCGTTGGAGTTCCACTCAAAGCAACAGCACTCATTTCCACAGTGTGACTTTCTGTTTTGTAGATAGTGGTAGGAGTGATACTCAAGACTGGAACCTCAGATTCAGTTGTATTATAATACATCGCGAAGTTTCCACCCTTATATGCCAACTTGTAGCCTTGTGGTGTCGTCTCAAATCCACTATTAGGACCTAACAACAGGCGAATTGAACCATGGTGACCTGTAATAGTTGATTTGTAATAACCATTTCCGGCCTCATCACTCACTTTTGATTCAGAGTGCACACCCGCAGCCTTACGCGCCAATACCATCTTACCGATAGCATCTTTGTATTTTGCCCAATGAGGATAGAACACACATGGTACACCAGGCATAGAAAGGATAAATGCGTTGGCACCGAGCACGCGGTCTTTGTTATAGTCTTCCATAGATTTGCCGCAGCCGCCAATCTCGTCATTATTGTCACGTCCTGCCTCACAACCAAAATAAGTATCGTGGCTATCCACGAAAGTCACTGCATACTTGCTTAATCCTGCACCTAAAAGTCCTGAACCCATACATTTTTGATACTGACCATCCGCTATACCTTGAATAGCAGAATATTTGGTACTAAAATCAAATGCCAATGTATTCCAATTAACATCGTTGAGGTAACTCTTGATATTGTTCATATCACCATTCCAGAACTCCACTACGGAAAAATAGTTCTCGGAAGCACTGTTGTACATGTCAATATATTTACCTTTGAAGCCCTGTGCATAGTCATATCGCCAACCATCAAAACCAATCACATTCTTCATCCATTTGAGATATGCCTTCATCATCTCTTGCACTTCAGGCTTTGCATGTGCCCAGTCGCGAGCCGAACCATAGTTATCTTGCATATTATATCCACCATCTTCTGGACCAGTAGCTTTGCCTTTGCAATCACCTGCTTCTGGATTGAAGTTAACTTCATCGGACTGTGCTATCCATGAAGCATCTGGTTCAAAAGTACCATACTCACCAAAGTTTTGTGTATAGAACTCGCACCACGATTTACCACCAGCATGGTTGATAACGATATCCGCAACGACCTTGGTATTGACAGCGTGCATACGGTTGATAAATTCAAGTAACTCTTTTTGGCTACCCCAATCCGAGTTTTGGTTACTATAAACAGTTTGATGATAGCCAGTGCCACCTTCTGATTTGCCTGATGGTGGAAGCCATACTAAATCAAAGTACGTACCTATCTCACCTGATTGAGCAAGCAATACATTCCATTTGGTATTACCCAGTTGTTTTCCATTTATAAGTACATCTCCAGGAGCACCATCTCTATAAGAGTCATAGTAGAACGCTTGTAACATCACGTCCTCACACTCTGAAGGGACAGAGTTAGCATTAATTGGTTTCTCATCGGTAAAATCACCCTTTAGTGTAATGCTTGCGCCGTTGAAATTGATCTCTACATTACCTTTTGTAGCCAACTTAAAGACAATGTTTCCATCTGAATCACCCGTCACACCTGCATGAGCATTTTGCACTGCGCTAAAACCCCAGTTTTGCTCCCATGTACCATTGGTAATCTTCATGCGATATATCACGCCTTCTGCCAAATCGCTAAAAGTATGAGTAAAGGTATTATTCGCATTTTTTGTCATAGCAATAGCGGTCTCACTCCAAGCTTTGTCTGCACCTACAAGCTCGGCAGTACCTGTCACATAATACGTAGCATTAGGATCTGGAGTTGGAGGATTGACATTACCACAATTTTGTCCAGGACCAATATAGAGCAAGTCATCTTCCCACTTCATCTTAATATAGAAATCGTATACACCAGCAGCATTGCATATCAAATGATCTGCATTCTTGGTAAACTTCTCATACTCGCCATATGGATCAATTGCACACATCCATGTAGCATCACCATTACCAAAGTCGCACAATTGCACCTTATCGCCCTGCGCCAAATCTACACAAGCCACCAAAAACTGTGCTCGTCCTTGATGATCAGGTTCCGCTTGAGCAACCGCCTCTAATTTAGTAGTGCCATTAATCAACAAACCATATGGCTCTGCAAACGAAGCCATACTACAACATAAAAATGCCAAAAAAAGGAAATAGATCTTTTTCATTGTATTAAACTTATTGTTTATTAATTATTATATTTAATTCACATTTGCCTACAAAGGTACTACTTTTTTTTGATATACACAAGTATCAAAAAGCGAACAAACTATTTTTTATACAATTCTTTTACGCAAACGTTTGCATCACTCACGATAAATCCCACCGTCCAACATTCATAATCAACATAATAAACCCGTTGTGGGTTATTCTGATATGCTGGTCTTGGATCCTGACGAAGTATCTCACAAATAGCAGCAATAGGACAGCCATTACGTATAGCTCCTTGCTTCATTTCTTCGCTCATGTGCACCTCTAATTGATAGTCTTTTGTTGCTTCTGCAAATCCATTTTTTGCATCAGGACGACTATCCGAAAACGCTAAATAAGGTTTAATATCATAGATTGGCGTACCATTCAAAAGGTCGGCTCCAGACACGACCAAAACCAATCCATTTTCTGCATCATCTTCTATTCGCAATAACTTCACGCAAGTCAATCCAATGTTATTAGGTCGGAATGGAGAACGCGTTGCAAACACTCCCATCCGTTTATTCCCTCCCAATCGTGGAGGTCGAACCGTAGGACTCCAATCTAACTTCCCGTTTTCACCTTTCAGTTTTCCGTTCTCACCTTCCACCTCATGAAATCCCCATAACAACCACAAATGCGAATACTCCTCTATGCCACGCAACGCCTCGCGTACGCGGAATGCAGGCGCGAATATTATATGTGTTTCTATGCATGATTCCTCACGACTTTGGCGTGGAATGCCAAACTTCTGTGAAAAACCATTACGTGCATATGCGATAACTTTTAAATCCATAATTTATTATTTCTAACACGCATTCAGGCCACAAAATTACTATTTTTTTCTGACATTTTCACACTTTTTAAGTAATAATTGTGTATTTTTATAAAAAAATCGTCAAAATATTTGGTCAGTTCAAAAAAAAGCAGTACCTTTGCACCCGCTTTCGTTAAGAAAGAGGGGTGCCATAGCTCAGTTGGTAGAGCAAAGGACTGAAAATCCTTGTGTCCCCGGTTCGATTCCTGGTGGCACCACAAAAAAAAGACTTCGGATTCCGAAGTCTTTTTTTTGTGTGATACTGCATTTATTTTATCTATTTATACCAAAGCAACGAGATACTTCTCCGCTTCCATAGCGGCTTTGCATCCGCTGGCTGCTGCTACGATGGCTTGGCGATAATGTGGATCAGCACAGTCACCTGCAGCAAATACACCTGCTACATTTGTGCATGGGCTATAACCTTCTACCTTGATATATCCCTCCGCATCGCGCTCTATGTACTCTGCAAAGAGGTCTGTGTTGGGTTTATGACCAATAGCGAGGAAGAATCCATCAATAGCAATATGACGAATCTCCTCTTCCGCTGTACCTTTCTTATATACAAGGTTCGCACCTTCTACTTTGGTTTCACCTGTGAGGTTGAGAGTGTTGTGTTCAAAGAGAATCTCAATCTTTGGATTGTCCTTCACACGTTGTTGCATGATCTCTGAAGCGCGCAGGTATGGTTTGCGAACAATCATATATACCTTCTCACAAAGACCAGCCAAGTAGTTAGCTTCCTCGCAAGCAGTGTCCCCACCACCTACTACGGCCACGGTCTTCTTTCTATAGAAGAAGCCATCACAAGTAGCGCAAGCAGATACGCCTCGTCCCTTGTAGTCCTCTTCGGATTGGATGCCAAGGAACTTAGCACTTGCACCGGTGGCAATGATGACGGTGTCTGCCTCATAGAGTTGGGTATCCTCGACCCACACTTTCTTAGGCGAGCAAGAGAAATCTACCTTGGTGACCATACCAGAGACGAACTCGGTGCCGAATCGCTCAGCTTGACGACGCATGTCGTCCATCATTTGATAAGGTTCTACACCATCGGGGTAGCCAGGGAAGTTCTCCACTTCGGTTGTGATCATCAATTGTCCGCCCACCTGCATACCCTCGATGAGTACAGGTTGGAGGTTTGCACGTGAAGCATAGATGGCAGCGGTATAGCCAGCAGGGCCAGAGCCGATAATAAGACATTTCATATGATTAATAATTTAATGATTTACAAAGTATAGTTTATCTTAGGTCGTTGATAAAAACGCCTTCTTTGTGAATGGTGAACGAGGGTGTCTCGTGGGTGTATTGTGCATTGTTGAGGCGTAGTGTGGTTATTTTGCCACCATCTTCGTGTATCTCAATAGCAGTAGGGAGGAGCGAGTCGGTAAGAACTCGGAGTACGAATTTGGTGATAGGAATTGGGCTATCGGCTATTGGCGAGATTGGGGTAAGCGTTATTTGCATTTTGTCGCCAACGGCTTTTTCTGCATACTGACAAACGGGCAAGAGTGCTTGTGCGTAGAGGAATGGATTGGTTTGTATCAATTCTTCCTCAGAGGGGGTTGATAGGGTAAGTTCCTCTGTATCTTCACTATATATATATAAGGTATTGCCATCGTAGGCAGCTTCGATAGCAAACATGCTCAAAGTGAACTGCTGGCCATACATAGTGAGGTTGCCAGAGTAGGTGATGGGTTGTGTTTGCTGCTCGGCTATAGTGAGTGAGCAATCAGAAACCAATGTTTTCTGCTCCAACGTTGCGAGTAGCGATTGGAGCACAGTAAGTATGATAAATAACAGTTTCATCGTGTTAGCAGCCTAATTCTTGCAGTTTTTTATCCAATTCGTCGAGACTTTGGATGAGCACATCACGTCCCTTAGGTCCTTTGTTAGGTCCTACTATACCCGCCGCCTCGAGTTGGTCGGAGAGTTTGCCGGCACGGTTGTATCCAATCTCGAATGCGCGTTGGAGGCGTGAGGTAGATCCCTCTTGCTTGGTCACTACATAGCGTGCGACATCGGCAAACATTGGGTCTAGGCGCTTGAGATCCACCGATCCTGGTGCCAAAGCTTCGCCTTCGCCACCCTCTGGGATATATTCAGGCAGTTGGTATGGCTCAAAGTAATGTTGTTGCTTCTCAATATGATCTACGATGGCATCCACCTCTGGAGTGTCCACGAATGCACATTGCAGACGGGTAATATTACCATTGCCCGAATAGAGCATATCTCCTCGACCGATGAGTTGGTCTGCGCCCTTGGTATCAAGCACGGTACGTGAGTCGACCACAGACTGTGTACGCAGGGCTATACGGGTTGGGATATTCGCCTTGATGACACCTGTGACAATATTTACCGAAGGGCGTTGGGTAGCAAGAATCATGTGCATACCTACGGCACGCGCTTTTTGAGTGATGCGTGCGATAGGGGTTTCCACCTGTTTGCCTGCTTGCATGATGAAGTCGCCGTACTCATCGATGATGATCACGATGTAAGGCAGGTATTGGTGGTGCAAATTATCTGCGACGATTTTCTCGGGATTCAGGCGTCGGGAAACAAACTTATCGTTGTAGTCCTCGAGGTTACGCACACCTGCATCCATGAGCAGTTTGTAACGGTTCTCCATCTCTATCACAAGCGAGTTGAGGGTATTGACCACTTTGTCGCAATCGACGATGACAATATTCTCATCCTCGGTATCAGGTGTTGCAGCGAGGTAGTGGCGAAGAAGCGGTTTGTATGGTGCAAACTCGACCATTTTGGGGTCTACCATTACGAACTTGAGTTCGGCTGGGTGTTTCTTATAGAGCAACGAAGTGATGATTGCATTGATAGCGACAGACTTACCTTGTCCTGTAGCACCCGCCACAAGGAGGTGTGGTGTTTTAGCTAGGTCGAACATGAAGACCTCGTTGGTGATGGTGCGTCCGATGGAGATAGGGAGGCGCATTTTTTGCTCTTCTTGGAAGCGTTTGGAAGCGATTACGGAGTGCATAGACACCACCTGTGGTTTCTCGTTAGGCACTTCGATACCGATAGTACCTTTGCCTGGAATAGGGGCAATGATTCGGATACCCATTGCAGAGAGTGAAAGCATGATATCGCTCTCGAGGTTTTGAATTTTGGAGATACGTACACCCGCTTGAGGTACTATCTCGTAGAGTGTGACCGTAGGGCCCACAGTAGCCTTGATGGACTCAATCTCAATGCCATAGTTGCGCAATGTGGTTACAATGCGATTGGCGTTGGCTTGTTGCTCCTCTTGGTTGATGACGGGAGCAGTCTCATTGTCATAGACCTTGAGCAAATTGAGCGAAGGAAACTTGTAGAGTTCGAGGTCCTTGCGAGGGTCATACGGACCCAGCTTGCGGAGTAAGTACTCGGGATCGCTCTCAGAGAGCTCGACCTCCTTAACATCTTCCACCGATACCTCTATATTATCTTCGGAGTCGGTAGATTCGTCGTCGGTAGGTTCGATGGCAGTTTCTTCAATTTCAACAGGAGTGAAGTCGAGTATAGGGATATTGCTATCGTCAATCTCCTCGATATCCTCCTCGGCTTCGTGTTCAACGTGGATGTCAATGACATTGTCAGTAGGATTAGGTTCGTCGAGCATATCGATTGACTCAGAAGGGTTGGGCAAGTCGGATGAGTCCGGCTTCTTAAATAGGGCAACTATCCATTGCCCAAACTGCTGGCAGTGCTCGACGAAATGCTTGTCCACCACAATGAGGAAAACCACTAGAACTGCGATGAGTATTAGCAATAATCCGAGCCATTGGACGTAGGAGGTAGCCCATGTAGCCACCATCTGACCAAATGCCCCACCCCATCGGAAGAAGGAGCCAATACCAATCATTTGTTGGGCGAAACCTAATACAACGGATCCCCACAGCAAAGTAAAGATGGTGATAAACAACAAGCGTAGGCGTTTGAGAGGAAACTCCGTCACCATACGCGCAGCATATAATGCGAGTGCTATCAAGGCTGCTAATGAGACAAGACCAAAAGTGCCGTCAATCAACCAACGTGAGATGACAGCGCCGGGTAAGCCTAACGCATTTTGTATCTCAACGCGCAGGTCGCGACGTGCATCTGCTTGCTCGATAATTGAGAAATCATTGGCGCCCGTAAAGAAAAAACTAACATATGCGATGAGCAGCATCAAAATGATGCTGATTAGAATGATTCCCGTGGCCAAACGAAAACGATGGCTCATCACCATATTGCGGGTAGATAGGAGAAAATCTCTGAAACCAGGTTTCTCTACCGTAATGGGTTGTTGTCGTGCGCCTGATGTAGAAGGCGCAGTAGGTCTTGTTACTCTTCTTGCCATAATCAATTGAAATTCATAGTTAAATTAGGAGATGAATGATACGTATATTTTGCAAATTTATAAAAAGTGTGCAAAATTACAAAAAAAAAAGCATTTATGCAAATGCTGAACCAGAAATCATTAATGAAGCATATAAAAAAAAGAAGGATTGTCCTCTCGACAACCCAATCTCTTACTTAACCTTAAATCTAATACCATGAAAAACACGGTGCAAAGGTACTGCTTTTTTGTATACCCACCAAATATTTTGTACAAAAAATATGTTTTACAACATGTATTTAGTGTTTTTTGTAAAGTCAACATGGCAAAAGGCGGTCAAAAAAGGGATTAACTAGGCGATGGAAGTACATTATGTCAGAAATGACGATTCTAGGCCAAAAGTGGATAAAACAAAAGAAGATGCATTTGCATCTTCTTTGCGGTGCGGACGGGACTCGAACCCGCGACCCCATGCGTGACAGGCATGTATTCTAACCAACTGAACTACCGCACCAAAGTATTATGTCGCACTTCCTTTTCGAAAGCGGGTGCAAAGGTACTGCTTTTTTTTGATATGACCAAATATTTTGAAAAAAAAGTGCAATTTCGCATGATTTTTTTTGCAAAAAGCTCATTTTCAAGCACCAAAATACAAAAATAATGGAGATCATCGACCGATGACCTCCATTATTTAGATGTATTATTGCACTTATAGAGCCTGCAATGTAGCGAGCAGATATTCGTAGAATTTGGCTACGGATGCAATATTGACGCGCTCATCTGGAGAGTGAGGGTATTTGATAGTAGGGCCAAATGAAATCATCTCCATGCCTGGATAGTTGCGCCCAATGATACCGCACTCTAAGCCCGCATGGATAATAATCACGCGAGGTGAAATGCCATAATTATTTTGGTAGGTAGTCTTCATTACCTCCAAGATATGACTTTTGAGATTAGGTTTCCATCCTGGATAAGAGCCAGAGAACTCTACCTCGGCGCCTGCCATAGCAAATACGGAGTGGATAATCTCTTGCAACTCCTCTTTGCGTGACTCAACAGAGGAACGAGTCAGACACATCACTGTCACGCAATTATCCTGGGTGGTAAGCATGGCTAGATTGTTGCTAGTTTCGACCACATCGGGCATTTCAGGAATAACGCGATATACGCCGTGTGGGCAAGCAGTGATGGCATGGATAAGGAAGTCTTGCACATCCTCTGGTAACTCGGTAGCAGGACAATCAACTTGCTCTGCGGTGAAATGAATATTATCCTCTACGCCATCGTACTCTGCGATGAAGAGGTCCTCGCATTCAGCCACGAGATCTATGATATCGTCGAATCCCTCGGCAGGTATGGTGATGATGGCCGAAGCTTCGCGTGGGATAGCGTTGCGCAGACTGCCACCTTCGACACTAGCCAGACGGGCCTCGTAGTTAGTCACAGCTTCTTTCAAGAAGCGGAAGAGCAATTTGTTGGCATTGGCACGTTGCAAGTGGATATCGCAACCAGAGTGACCACCTTTGAGGCCTGTGACACTTACCTTAACAGCCACATCGCCTTCCTCCACCTCAACGGGTGTGTATGCAAACTTGGCAGTGGTATCTACACCACCTGCGCAACCTACATATAATTCGCCCTCTGCCTCAGAATCTAGATTGAGCAGGTATTTGCCTTGCAGCAAGCCCCCTTCTAATGCGAATGCGCCATACATACCAGTCTCTTCATCCACGGTAATCAGCACTTCTAACGGAGGGTGTACAACAGATTTGTCGGCAAGAATAGCCATTGCAGCAGCGACGCCAATACCATTGTCAGCGCCAAGGGTAGTGCCTTGAGCGGTTACCCATTCGCCATCAACATATGCCTGAATGGGATCCTTCTGGAAGTCAAATACGGTGTTGTTGTTCTTTTGTGGTACCATGTCGCTATGTCCTTGCAAGATTACGCCAGGATGGTGTTCGTATCCAGGGCTGGCAGGCTTGCGTATGATCACGTTGCCGATGGCATCAACGATGGTTTCCAAGCCAAGTGAACGGCCAAAATTCGCCAAGAAATCAGTTACTTCTGCTTTTTTACCCGAAGGGCGAGGAATTTGTGTAAGGTCGTAGAAGTTAGTCCATAGACCTTGAGGTTGTAAGTTCTTCATGTAAACTATAAGTTATGGGTTATAAACTATAATGATCAAACGATTGTTTGCTCGCCACATAGTGCGAGCGAGAGCAGGTGTTTTACTTTCTCGATATCATCGCCATATTCGCCTAGCACATGCATCATCTTGGTGAGCAATGCCTCAGTGGTAATATCATACCCAGAGATTACACCTGCTTTGAGCAAGTTGAGACTCACGGCATATTGCCCCATGGATACAGACCCCGTATTGCATTGGGTCTTATTAACAATCACGATGCCTCGGTTGACTGCATCGTGCAAGCGTTGGTATAGCCACTCGTGTGAAGGCGCATTGCCAGATCCGAAGGTCTCTAGTACCACACCACGCAAGTTGGGTGTATTCAGCACAGCAGCTACGATCTCCTCGGTGATACCTGGAAAGAGTTTGAGGATAGCGACGCGCGTATCAAAGCGCTCAAACACACGGATAGGTCGAGCGGTATTACCGATTGGTTTTATGAGTTGGCGATTGTAGGTGATGTGCACGCCTGCACGTGCGAGCGCGGGATAATTATAGGAATTGAACGCCGAGAAGTGCTCTGCATTGCGTTTGGTAGCACGATTGCCTCGATACAGTTCGCCGTCCATATATAGCGTCACCTCAGGAACAATGGCCTTGCCATCAGCATCATAAGCGGCAGCAATCTCGATGGCAGTCAATAAATTTTCCTTAGCATCGGAGCGCAAGACTCCCACAGGCAACTGGCTACCAGTAAATACTACGGGTTTGCATAAATTGTCGAACATAAAACTCAATGCTGATGCGGAATAGGCCATGGTATCGGTACCGTGAAGAATGACAAAACCATCATAGGAATCGTAGTTATCCTTTACCACACGCGCCATCTGTCGCCAATTATCGGGATTGAGATCGGAAGAATCCAAGAGCGGTTCAAAGGGAATCATATCTACCTGAATATCACCCGCAAAAAGTTCTGGAACGAAGGCCTTGAATGTTTGCATATCAGCAGGATGCAACGCACCTGTCTCTGCATCGCGTACCATGGAGATGGTACCACCAGTAAAAAGAAGCAATACTTTCATTTGCTACATTGAATTAATTCGCTTGCAAAGGTACAATTATTTTTTGGTTTATGCAAATTTTCAACAAAAAAGAGAGTGCGATTCACATCGAACTCTCCCCCATATTATGAAAAACACTATTTACAAAAACACGATCTATTCTCCTTATCGTGTTTTCTCGTCTTGGAATATCAGTCCATAATTACCAATTTGTATCCCTTGCCATGTACACTCATGATTCTCACAGGAGAATCTTCACCTAAATATTTTCGCAAGTGGTTGATATATACACTCAAAGAACGTGCATTGAAATAGGTATCGGCTCCCCAGATGCTCATCAATATACGATTGCGATCGACTAGATTGTTCATGCTTAGGCACAACATTTTTAGCAAATCATTTTCACGTGAACTGAGATGTTGATTGCCAATTTGCTGACGCACCGAATCAAACAGCACGTTGCCTAACTGCCACTCGGTTTGCTCGGTATCGAGATGCACTCGACATCTACGCAACACGGCCTCAATCTTACAAATCAAGATATCCATAGAGAAAGGTTTGGTCACATAGTCATCACAGCCCAAGTCATACGCACGAATAATATCATCACGATCAACCTTGGCAGTCAGCATGATCATTGGCATATTGGGATATTGGGCACGCACCAACTTGAGTAACTCAAACCCATTCATACGAGGCATCATGATATCGCTGATGATCAAGTCGTAATGCTTGATCATTATCAATTCCCATGCTTCTTTCCCATTATTCGCAGTCTCGATCGTATAATCTTTGCTGCGTAAATAATCTGCAAGGACGGTGCTTAAACTAGCATCATCTTCTACTAACAATATGTTGGTTTGCATTGTTTTCATCACACAATATATCACTGTGAGGATTAGTACAAATACCGTGCCAAAGCTAATTATTTTCTATCAAAATTGAGATAAGGTGCGATTTTTTCGAGTGTTTCGTGGGATAAGCAATCTAATTCTTGGAGTTGCTGTATCGAATCCAAATGTATTTTTCGTCTGCGAAGTTCATAAATTGCTTTGGCTTGTTCGAAACGCAGGTATGGGTGTGTGGACAAGCGCTTGACTCCTATAGTATTAACATTCATCTGCTTGACGACTACACTATCAAGCGAGAAATATTGCTTCACACTATCATAATCTAATTGCTGCATACCATTGGCCTCCATCACTTGCTCCACACGAGCGAAACCACCTAACTGCTCGCGATAACGTACGATCTGCCTAGCTCGATAGGAGCCAATGCCACGAATCATCTTCAGTTCGGTAGTGTCGGCTGTGCGAAGGTTTAAGACCGTATCTTTCTTAACTGGCCATTTGGGAAGCGAGTCGACACGTGCAGAATCCACATCGGCAGTATCCATCTCTGCGTGCGGTATGCAGATATATGGTGTCAAGGCCTGAAACATGCTATCTGTCATTCCATACAAACGTTTGAGATCCTCCGCATTGCGATATCTGCCACCCTTGGCACGATATTTCAACATGTTTTTAGCTTGCCATGGTTTGAAACCTAGATGTACTAGTGTAGCGCTATCTGCCGTATTTGGGTCAAATGGTTGCATATGAATGGCTATGGTATCACGAGGATATTTCTGTTTCCATTGCGCTTTACGAAGACTATCTTGTTGTGCCTGATAATCAGCGAAATCCTTCATTGTAGAATCATTTACCCAAATTGTATCCTGCTCTTGTTGTGGCTGAAAATGCTTTATAGCTATTAGGGTTGCTAACACTAAAATCACCAATAGTGCAACGCCTAGCCACTGCTCACATGTTAAGAGGAATTGTATTTTCTGATTTTTTTTCATTTCACAACCGATTGGATTACACCATCATGCAAGTGTGTTTCTAATATATCACCTTGGTTGACCTCTCTCTGATGACGAACTAATTTGCCATTTACCGTAGTCAAGCTATATCCCATTTTGAAAATCCGTTCTGGCGAATGCAACTCAATGGTTTTGAGCCAGACATCTAGCTTTCCTCGCTCACTAAGCGCCTTACCATGCACAGCATTGATTATTCGTTGCTCGTATAATGATAGGTGATTTTGCTCACGATAAACAGCATTTTGTGCAGCACGTTGTAAACGCAACATCCAATTGGAGACCCTCTCAACTTGTTGCGCCACGCATTCAATCAGCCATTCGGCAGCAGCAGTAGGAGTCTTCACACTGGTATGTACTACCATATCCACAACACTCACATCACGCGTATGACCTATGCCAGCGATGATGGGCAAAGGAAATTGCGCACAATGGCTAGCTAGATTATAATCATCGAAGCAAGTCATATCGGTAGTAGCGCCTCCACCACGAATAATGACCACTACATCCCATTCCTCTTCTAGTGCGGCAATCAAGTTAAGCGCTTGAACAACACTTCGAGCAGCATTATCTCCCTGGACTACAGCAGGATACAGCTGTACATGGAATTTAAATCCAAAACGATTATGCTTCAACTGATCGCAGAAGTCACCATACCCCGCAGCATCTGCTGAAGAGATTACAGCCACTCGCCGAGGCAGAGAAGGAATTTGTAATGCTTTTTGTAGATCCATCACGCCATCTTCTGTGAGTTGTTGGATAGTTGCTTGGCGTTGCTTGGCAAGGTCGCCCAACGTATAGGTGGGGTCAATATTCCATACATTCAAACTCAATCCATACACCGCATGAAACTCCACGCTCACCTCCAACATCACTTGTAAGCCAACGTGCAACGACTGTCCGGTTTCTTGCACAAAGTAAGCAGATAATAAATTGTAGATATTATTCCAACAAGTGGCACGCACTTTTGCTGCTAGGATACCATTCTCCGCCTTTTCTACCAACTCCATATAGCAATGCCCACGCACACTCATCGAAGCGATCTCTGCGCAAACCCAATAGCGATTAGGTAAATCGTTCTCTACGATCTCCTGAATCCAATCGCACAACTCCTTCAAACTATACTTTTCCATCAGTTTTTATGCTATTTTTGCTGTTATTCAAACGATTAGTTCAACTCTCAAAACTACTATTAAGCAGATGATTACCCCTATTATCCACCACCAATGTACTTTTCCGCCTCTCATCATTAATAATCCACAGATAATTGCCCCATAGAGCCCTATTACCCCCCACTCTGACAAATGCATATGGGTGGTGGAATATGGCAGACTTTCGATCCATTGCACAGCTTGATTGAGGAGCCATGTACACCACTTGGTAGCCAAACCTAGCCACTCACCAACTGCGCACCACGACATTGCAAGCGTAGAGAATCCCAAAGACAAGAGTATTCCAGCCATAGGGACTACTATCAAGTTAGTTAAAGCAAAATAGTTGCTAGTTTGTCCAAAATAGTGCAAGGTCAAGGGCATTGTACCTAATTGTGCAGCCAATGAGACAATCAACAATCTACTAACAGATTGCCACACTCGTCCCTTCGAAACGACTGCTTGCTGCATGCTGCTTCCAAATAACATAATACCTGCCACGGCAGCAAAACTCAGTTGAAAACTCACACTCCACAATGCCAATGGATTGACTATCAAGATCACCACTGCAGCAGCCAACAAAGGATTCCACCTTGAAGTTTGCTGTTCGAGCAAACTGCTCAGTGCCCAAAACGTGAGCATCAAAGCGCTTCGCATCACAGAGGGGCTAAGACCTGTGAGAAAAGCGTATGCCCAGATCAATACTATTGTACTGATATTCAGCAACCAACGCCTGAACTTATCTTCCCAAAGAGGTTTGTACAGCCCACCTAATGTTAATATCCATATAACAATCCCCCACACGATTCCCGTATGCAAACCACTAACTGCCAAGACGTGCATTGCCCCCGAAGCAGAGAAGGCGCGTTGTACATCTTTGTCCAAGTCCTCACGATAACCCAAGGTTAGTGCCGAAATAATCCCCAATTCTTGTCCTTCGATTCCCATCTTTTGATATTGTTGGTACAAGAAGTACTGGCACCGCTTAGCTAGGCCTTTTAGGTCCATATCATCCTCATGACCAATCAGTTGCCAATTTCTTCTAAGCGCCCAACAAGTGCCGACGTTCCCTTGTCTCCGCAGGTATAATCCATAATCAAATTTCCCTGATTTCCCACCTCTATGCACCTGTGTTTCCACCAGCAAGACATCTCCCATCACGGGCATTGGCATGCTGTCTCTCTGCAGATATAGCAACACTTTGCCACCACCTTCCACCTCTGCTTCATATCGGGAAGTCTTTGTTAGCTCTTGCGCATTGCTGAGCAAGCGCATTGCTAATATAGTATCTCTATCCAAATAATCTACATCGGTATCCTTTAACAAGTTAAGCGGCTTACCCATGTAGCCGCTCAACCATATTATTGCTACCAACGGCACCAACGCTATCAACCACGTATGTGCCGCAAGCCATCTCATACTTGTTTCAGTTGTTCGATTGTAGCAATTGGATTTGGGGCGTTGAATACAGCGCTTCCTGCTACTAAAATATCTGCTCCTGCCTTCCAAAGTTCAGGTGCCCATTTGGCATTTACTCCGCCATCCACTTCGATTAAGGTCTTGAATCCTCGCTCATCTATTGTTTGGCGAAGGTAGCGCAAACGATCCAATGACTCAGGAATGAATCCCTGACCTCCGTAGCCCGCCTGCACTGACATAAGCAACACCATATCCACTTCACCCAAATATGGATCAAGACTATGAATATCTGTTTTAGGATTGATTGTCAAGCAAGTACGTACACCTTTTTTCCTTATCAGCTCTATCGCAGGCATGGGATCTTCTACTGCTTCAATGTGAAATCCTACACTCCATGCACCTGCATCGCAAAAACGCTCTACATATTTTTCGGGGTGGGTAATCATCAAATGCACGTCCAATGGCTTGGTACAATGTTTCTTACATGCTTCCATCACGGGAAATCCAAACGAGATATTAGGCACAAACACGCCGTCCATCACGTCAATATGCAGGAATTCCGCAGAACTTGCATTGATCATTTCGCATTCGCGCTGCAGATTGCCAAAATCGGCTGCTAAAAGAGAAGGAGAAATTGCTCGCATTATTATAAAATTGTTATTTTTCCATATGTAACAAAATACGGTAGAAAGCTTGCGTCATGATATTCCATCCGTACAATTCTTTTTCTTTGATTAAGTACTTAGTAAATGCTGCCTGACGATTATTCTCATAATAATCAATCAGTGCATCAGCTATGGTATCCACCATAGGCACCACTGCATAGCCCATCTTTCCATGATGAATGATCTCACCTAAACCGCCCACATTGGTCACCAAACAAGGCTTTTCAAAATGGAATGCCACTTGCGTCACGCCGCTTTGGGTGGCTGTTTTGTAGGGTTGAACAATCAGGTCAGCCGCGCCAAAATACTTTCTCAGGTCCGCATCTGCCACAAATTCATTCTTCACTATCACCCTTTCTTTCAACCCATTAGCCTCTATTTGAGCACGATATTTATCTTCATCCTCATAAAACTCTCCCGCCACAATCAACTGCAAGTTCTTCAGTTCGTCTTTCACTTTTGCAAACGCATCTAGTAGCCAATCCAATCCCTTGTATGCTCTAACCAAACCGAAAAATAGCATGTAATTTTTATGAGGATTCAATCCTAACACCTGGCATGCTGCATTTTTGTCCATCATTTCGCCATAATGGTCATATACAGGATGAGGAGAGAATGTTTTGGGCTTGTTGTATTTGTCCAACGAAGCAATATCCTTCACTACGCTATCTGACAACGCTACGAAACCATCATTTTGCTTTACGTAAAATGGTGCCAATAATTTATCTAATATACTCGGCTCATGCGGTATCATATTGTGTACCAATGCGATACACTTTGTCTTCCCATTGCGTTTGACGATATTTTGAATCACTCCGTAGCATGGGGCAAAAAACGCCATCCAATAGCAACTGATTAATAAATCGGGTGCTTCTTTTTTCAATCTTTTGCCCACTTTGATCCAACTCAATGGGTTGCACGAATTTATTTCGCGAGTTATTTTCAAGCCTTCAGGCGCCACCTCGTTGCTGTATTGCGTCTTGCCAGGGAATAGGAAATTGGGGTATTGCAAACTAAATGTCACCACCTCCACCTCATGTCCTTCCACAACAAACTGCTTTGCCAGTCGCTCGTTAAACGCTGCCAATCCGCCTCTATAAGGCCATGCTGTACCCAAAATAACAATCCGCATATGCTGCTACTTTTTGTTTGACTTATTCTTTTTGCAAAGGTACGCTTTTTTTTGTAAATGTACAAATTATTTGTCTATTTTACACGATTATTTGCGTATTTCACTAAAAATCACTACCTTTGCAGTCAATATATTGGAAATTCTATGAAAGATGTAAAACTTTTTCTTACCGATGTGGATGGTTGTATGACCGACGGCGGTATGTATTACACCGAGAGTGGTGACGAGTTTAAGCGCTTCTGCGTGTATGACGGTATGGGTATTGTTCTTCTGCGCAAAGCAGGTATTCCTTGTGGTATTCTTACTAGCGAGAATACTGCCATTGGTATGAAACGCGGTCAAAAACTCGGATTGGAATATATATACACAGGTGTTGGTCGCGTGGTAGATGGTGTGAAGATGACCAAACTCGATGCCGCTAACGAAATTTGCAAGGAATTGGGTATTACATTGGAGAATGTGTGTTTTGTAGGTGATGATGTCAACGACCTTGATCTCTTGCAACACGCAGGTATAGCCGCATGCCCTGCCAATGCAGTGGAAGTAGTGAAAGCTGTTCCTGGCATCATTCATCTTACTAAAAGAGGTGGCGATGGCGCCATACGTGAGATAGCGGAGATGATTCTAGAGGCGAAAGGTGAATAAGTTAGAATGAGAAATATAGCAGTCATATTAGCAGGAGGCATAGGTGCGCGCGTTGGAGGCAATACTCCCAAGCAACTGCTCCCACTTGCAGATGGTCATTCCGTCCTAGAACATGCGGTCAATGCCTTTGAGCAATCGCCTCATATTGATGAGGTATGCATTGTCATGCACCCTGACTATATCATGCATGCCGAGCAGATGCTCCTTGCCAACGCGTGGCAAAAGGTCCGCCACATCATCCCTGGCGGCAAAGAGCGTTGGGAGTCGAGCGTAAATGCGATACGTGCATATACACAAGCCTCTCCTAAATCCTCCCCTAAAGGGGAGGACATCAATTCAGAGGAAATTCAACCCTCCCTCCAGGGAGGGGCTGGGGGTAGACTGGTTGATACGGGGGTATGCATTTTATTACATGACGCTGCTCGCCCATTCGTAAGTCAAGAAATCATTGCTCGTGTATGCGAGGCGCTTGAGGAACATGAGGCGGTAACGGTGGCCATCCCAAGTACCGATACCGTGTATGAAATGGTAGATGGGAGAGTAGCACGAATACCACAACGCTCTACCATCATGCGCGCACAGACGCCGCAGGCATTTCGTTTGGAGTTGATAGCCGAGGCATATACCAAGGCACTAGGAGTGGATATTTGCGATATACAGGCTTGCTCTGCATGTCATTTACCAGCAACAGACGATTGTGGTATTGTACATGAGTATATGCCTGAGGTATCCATCTTCATTGTGGAGGGCGAAGAACAAAATAAAAAAATAACATTCAAAGAAGATATATAGCGAAGTATGCTAACCAAGTTACGCAAGATTATCTCTAAAATTCCACGTTACCTATACGACTCGCTAAGGATTGTATATTGGAGAATACGTAGTTTTTTCTTTACTAAAAAGGAAATATATCGTGGTGCATGGCTTATCTGCGAAAGAGGAATTGAAGCAAGAGATAATGGGTATGCGTTCTTCAAATACATTCGCCAACAATATCCTGAGAAAAAAGTATTTTATCTCATCGAACCAACACAAGAAAATGATTTTCAAAATGTTGCGCCATTAGGAAATACCATTGCTTATAATAGCAAAGAGCATTATATGGCATTATTCTATGCAAAATGTCTCTTGTCAACTCATATCGGTTTTATCACGCCGTGGAGTTATGTATGCCATAAAACATTCTTCTCTTGGTTAAATTGTCCCAAATTCGTTTTACTCAATCATGGCATAACCAAAGAAGATATGTCTGCTAAACTAAACAAATTTGTAACGGGAGTAGATTTATTTATTGCAGCCAATCAACAAGATTATAATGCTTTGGTACACGATAAACGTTATGGGTATAAGCCACAAGACGTGGCACTTACGGGATATGCAAGATATGATGGATGGAAAATAGGTACAGAGAAACAGCAGATACTATTTATGCCCACCTGGAGAGCATATCTAGTAAAAAAAACAATACAAAATAGAAATAAGCCAGAAGTCTTACCTGATTTTGTGCAATCTAGTTATTACAAAGCCATTCAAAGTGTATTAAATAGCGTGAAGATGGATGAATTATTAGTAAAAAACAACTTGCAACTTATATTCTATCCTCACTACGAAATGCAATCAGCATTACACTTGTGGTCAACAAAAAGTCAGCGTATCATTTTTGCAGATAAGCAACACTATAACATCCCTACATTAATGAGGGAAAGTAAAGTACTCATTACGGATTATTCAGGTGTTGGATTTGATTTTGCATATATGTATAAACCGGTATTATATTATCAGTTTGATCAAGAGGAATATTATGAAGGACATTATCAACGTGATGCAGAATACTCATTGGAAAACGATGGCTTAGGTGGTGTGGTATATGACGAGGATGTGCTTCTGCAAGAACTACAAAGTATTGTTGAACATCAATGCATGATGCCACTCAAATATAGGCAGAGAGTAGATACTTTCTTTACATATCATGATAATAACAATTGTGAGCGCATATACAAGGCTGTGCTCACATTGCTAGGTGAGATTGCTACCTGAATTTTTTATTACCTGATCAGTAACCCTGTGGTCACATTCTTGCGGAAGAGAACTAGTTTCCAACCTTTTTTTGGTGTGCCTTGCAGCGTATAAAGACAGAGCAATATCAATGTTCCGCACCACTTCACGCCTTCGGACAGAAGGCGTTTGATATATTTACCTTTGGATATTGCGCGCGTGCGCATGCGCTCGCTGCGACCTATTTGCAAAGTCAAGCGATTGAAATAGTCGTCCTCTAGCTTCGCCTGAGGAATGCAGTGGTGGAGAACTGGAGTTGGGAGATAGAGCACCTTCATCCCTAATGCCTTCATCTTATCAAAGATATCTTTCTCCTCAGATGCTAAAAGCAAATTGCCCTTTCTACCCAATTCTGTATTAAACAACCCTACTCTATTAAACACTTCTTTCCGATACGCTGCATTACCGCCACCAGGATAACGACCTTGGGGGTACTCGCGCACTTTATCGCCATAGTTCATCCATGCCGTTAGCAGGGCTTTGGTATAGTGTGACATCCATGAGGGTTCTTCCGTTTCGTACAGCGGTTCGATAGGACCACCGGCAGCCATTGTATCAGAATGAGCAGCAAAGTGTTCTGCATAAATACGGATATAATCGCTATCCACCAATGCATCATCATCTACATAGATGATAATATTACCTTTTGCCTCCTTGATTCCCTTGTTGCGGGCAGCTGAGAGTCCTTGTTCTGGTTCTACTACATATCGAAAGGCAATATCTGGATATGCTATAGCAAATTGCTCACACACAGAGCGAGTATTGTCGGTACAGTTGTTATCCACCAAAACAACTTCATAATCCGTTGTTGGATAGTCATTCTTAGCAATGCTCTCCAACAGCGGACCTATGTATTTCTCCCTATTGTATGTGCATATGATTAAAGTAATCATTGGTGTAGGGTGTAGAGTGTATTGGTTGGGTTATTTTTTCTTTTTCCACAAGGGATATGTCAATCCACCTACGCTGAGTAGCAATACCAAAATCAGCAGTGCTATGCACCATCTATCCGTCTTAACGGCATGCGGAATAAACTCCATTACGAGTTGGTGATGCCCCGCAGGAATAACCGCTGCACGCAAGGTATAATTCACACGCGCCAGAGGCAATTCCATCTTCTCGCCATTGTTATTCACGATATACAAATGCCAATCGTATGGATAGTAAATTTCAGAGAATACTGCCACCTTATTTCTCTCAGTCATTGCCGCGTACTTCAAGCAATTAGGTGCATACGAAGTCAACTCGATGAGTGTTGTATCAAATGCCATCAATTGTGTTACCTCGGGTTTGGTAATATCCAATGCCTCGGCGAATTTCTTATCGGCTACTGCTTGGTTATGCAAGTCCAATGTGCTTAATGCTGCACACTCCTCGTCTGGTGTGTCCACGAATATTACCTCATCTACAAACCAACAGTTGCCCATCGCGTACGGGTTCATAACGGGTACTTGACGGGTTCCTTGAATAGGTACAACGGTATATTTCATATTGAGCATATTCAGCACAGGGAAATCCTTGCCTTCGTTCGCATCTGGCAACATGAACCCTTGTGTTTGTATAATGGTTTGCATCAATGGGTTCATTTCCTTTGAAATATGCTCATCAATCAAATCTTGATAACGACGCAATTTTGCAGCAGAATAACCGCCTATCGACTTCAATCGATAACTTGTGCGGGCATCATTAAAGGTGTTACTTGCCAAGTTTAGCACACGGAAGTTAGGGTCTTCGTCTTGCAGAATCTGTTGCTCGTATGGCTGCATCGCAAAATACGCCTCCGCATCCTTGGCCTTTACGAAGTGGTCATTGCCAAAGAAACGTTTATTCACGGGTAGCATGTCTGCTAGTACTAATGCTGCTAGGGCAGCATATAGTATGTAGTTTAGTGTTGAGGGTTTAGTGTTTAGAGACTCGGAATTAGATTTCCAAGCATACCAATATACCACCGCAAAGCCCAACGCTATAAAGATAAACGAACGCCAAGCATCGGCTTTGATCATGGCAGTACGCTCATCGAAGATAGCATCACGTAGCCATGCAGGCACTTGGTTCACCCATTGTGCGTCATAACTGCTAGTGACATCCACCACGCTTGCAAACAAGGCAAAGAAGAGGCACAAGCCAGCAGTAATACCGCCTGCGATGAACATATTCATTCGCAGTTTCTCCCATGCTATCTTTTTATCCACAATCTGCTGCAGAGCCAAAATACCTAGCAACGGCATCGTAATCTCTGCCACTACCAAGATACTCTCCACTGCGCGGAACTTGTTGTACATTGGGAAATAGTTGAAGAACAATTCTGTCAACCACATCATATTTCTACCCCAAGCTAACGCCACAGAGAAGAGTGTTGCCACCAATAATGCCCATTTGTATGGTCCAGGCACAATCAACAAGCCCAACACAAAGAGGAAACAGATAATCGCTCCCATATACACAGGACCACTGGTAAAAGCTTTTTCACCGCGATAGGTTGGTACTTGCTGGCAGAATTGCTCGGCAGAGCGTTTAGGTATGCCATTGTCCCTCATCGTTTGGCATAACTGAGAATTCTCACCCACATTATAGCCGCTTGCGCCACCTTCCCAGTTAGGGATAAGGAAAGTCATCGTCTCATCCACGCCATAGCTCCAAGCAGTGGCATAATCGAGACTAAGACCGCTATTGGTGTTAGAGGTTGGATCGCTGTCGCTATTAGAAGTTAGTTCCGAATGTCCACCACGCATGGTTTCTTTGAGATAGGATTGGTTCATCTCTAACCAGCTGGCTTTTGTTCCAACGACGAGCAATAAACTCAATGCCAATACGCCTAGCGAAATGCCTAGATCTTTCCATGCTTTGTCCTTAATATGGATATAGAGTTCGGCACATGCTAGCACACCTATTAACATAAAGATATAATAGGTCATTTGTGGGTGGAGGTTAATACTCATGATACCGTAAAGCATAATGAGCGGTGCGCCTAGCCAATATTGCTTGCGGAAGATAGCATAGAATCCACCTATCACAGGTGCTAAGAAACCCAGCGCAACAGCTTTGGTAACGTGTCCTGCGGGGATAATCAAGAAAAAGTATGTCGAAAAGCCTATGGCTAAGCCACCTATAATGCTCAGCCATGGATTAACCTTGAAACAACGAAGCATCAGGAAGAATCCAAAGAAGTATGCAAAGATAATACCAATAGCTTCCCAGCCGCCTTCCATACCTAAGTGAGCAATCTTAGCTATACCATTGCGTACTTCACCCGATGGCAAACTACCGGTAATCTGGTAAGTAGGCATACCGCCAAACATGGAGTTGGTCCACCAGGTACGTGTACCATTCTCGTCATAGAAAGTGCGTGCCTCTTGTGCTGCGCCTTTCCAATTATTAACATCACCTTGTACTAGCACCTTGCCCTCCAACGCCGGAGCGCAATAAATCATTGCTACTGCCACAAAGGCTACAATAGCCACCACGTAAGGCAGAATCTTCTTCCAATCTATCTTCATTGTTGTATCAATTGGTCTGACCTGTCGAACGAGTCAGACAGGTCAGACATTATTCATGTTATACTACTCCGCTGAAGCCCATGAATGCCATAGCCAAGAGGCCGGCGGTGAGGAGGGCAATAGGAGTACCTTGCAGTGCCTTAGGCACTTTAGCCAATGCCAATTGCTCGCGCATACCTGCAAACAGCACCAATGCCAATGCAAAACCAATAGCTGTTGCAATAGCAAACAACATACCGGTCAATAAGCCAGGCTCTGCGCCCATAGGCAACTTATATGTGCCGCTGGCTACCATGATAGCCACACCGAGCAAACAGCAGTTCGTTGTGATCAATGGCAAGAACACACCCAATGCTTGGTACAAGGATGGAGAGATCTTCTTGAGGATAATCTCAATCATCTGCACGAGGGCTGCAATCACCAAGATAAACAAGATGGTTTGCAAGAAGCCCAAACCCCATGCGTTCAAGAGTTGTTGCAAGAGATAGGTTACCAATGTTGCCAATGTCATGACAAACAACACGGCAGCACCCATACCCAGCGCAGTATTGATTTTCTTACTTACGCCCAAGAATGGACAGATACCCAAGAACTGGCTCAATACGATATTATTCACGAATATCGCAGAGATAAATATCAGAAAATATACCATAATCTTT
>JAZKZF010000016.1:0-94661 GCA_045612525.1 Paludibacteraceae bacterium
AGCACGGAAGGTGCGTTTTTTGTTCTTACGATCGCGATAAGCGTATTGGAGACCTTTCTCCCAAGTGTTTTTGGCAACTGTCCAAACGTTTGCACGGCCACCAAAATTGCCTCTAGTGAGGCTCAAAATCTTTTTACGACGGTTGCGTGAAGCAACGTGATTGACTGATCTTGGCATAGTTTTACTACTTTAAAAAAATTGGTGGTTAATAATTAGCGGAGAAGCAACATCTCGCGTACAGAACGCATGTTAGTTGAATCTACGAGTGCAACGTGAGTCAAGTTGCGTTTTTGTTTTTTAGTCTTCTTTGTCAGAATGTGACTCTTGTAAGCGTGTTTACGCTTGATTTTGCCCGTTCCGGTAAGAGCGAATCTTTTTTTAGCACCGGAATTAGTCTTTACCTTTGGCATTTTGTTAATAATTTTAATTGTTAATATTGATTTTAAGTCTCAGGCAGCCATTGGTGGCCCTACGACTTTTTTTACTTTTTAGGTGCGATATTCACAATCATGCGTTTGCCTTCCAATTTTGGCATCGCTTCCACTTTGCCATACTCCTCCAAATCATTAGCAAAACGTGCTAGCAACAACTCGCCTTGATCTTTGAAGAGGATACTACGTCCGCGGAAGAACACATACGCTTTCACTTTGTTGCCATCCTTCAAGAACTCTTGCGCATGCTTCAACTTGAAGTTGTAGTCATGCTCATCGGTTTGTGGCCCGAAACGAATCTCCTTGATCACAACCTTCGCAGAGTTAGCCTTAATCTCTTTCTCTTTACGTTTCTTCTGATAGAGGAATTTCTGATAATCCAATATACGGCACACAGGTGGTACGGCATTTGCGGAAATTTCAACCAAGTCCAAGTTCATGTCATCCGCCATGCGCATTGCTGCCTCATACGAATACACACCTTGCTCTACATTATCGCCAACAAGGCGAACTTCTTTCACGCCACGGATTGCATCATTGATGCGATTGGGCATTTCTTTTTCTACACGGCCACGACGTTGCTGTGGACCTTTTTGTGGATTTGCTATAGTTTTATCCTCCTTCAAATAATTAATAAAAACGCATTTTGATTGCGACACGAACATACGTTCGCAATTCAGCGTGCAAAGGTACTACATTTTTCGCAATCCACAAAATATTTTTAAGAAAAAATATGATTTTTCATGAATTTGTTTACTCAAGTTGAAAAAAACTTGTAGAATTTTAGCTATTTCTTTGGTTGAAAGAAAAAAAAGCAGTACCTTTGCAGGGAATTTGCGTCAGGACATTCATAATAACAACTTTAATAACTTATAACAAATGAAACTGAACAAAATTTTTGCAGCATTTATGCTGATCATCGCAGTTGCATTCGCAGCATGCGAGACTCCAGAGCCACCAGTAGGTCCTAACGGTCCTGGTAATGGTACTCAAGACAGCACCACAGTAGAGGACACAACTCAAACACAAACACCTACTGAGTTGGTGATTCCAGAAGAAGCTAAAGCATGGAATATTCCAGCAGAGGCTATTGACGTTTTGAAAGCACGTGAGATTTGTGCAGCATTGGAGAGTGGCGCTACTACTGGCACCAAGTACTATGTGATGGGTTACGTAAAGAAGATCCACAGCAAACATGCTGATGGTGTAGCTAACTTTGGTAACGCACAATTCTATATGGAGAATGTGAAGGGTGCTAATTCACACGATGACTTCATGGCATACCAAGTATATGGTCCTAACGGAAAAAAAATTACAGACCCTGCTGTTGTTGCAGAAGGTGACTTTGTAGTTGTATATGGCGAATTGACCAACTACAATGGCACTTATGAAACCGTAGGTAAAGGCGCTGCGTATATCTGGAATAGTACTAACCCATTGCTAGCAGACAATGGCAACGGAAACCAAGGAGGCAACGAAGGTGATATCACTTATGAAGATGGAGAAATCTCTGTAGCAGCAGCTTTAGAGATGGGCGCGAACCTCGCTTCTGGCGATACCACAGACTATATCAAAGTACGTGGTAAAGTGAAATATGTAAAGACTGTTAGCCTTAGCTATGGTAATGCACAATTCTATATCACAGACGATGGAAATAACGAGCTCTATTGCTACAACATCAAAGGTGTTGACGGCGAAAAGTTCGTTAGTGGTGAACAATTGGTAGAGGGCGATATCGTAACTGTTGAAGCACGCCTGTATAACTATGCTAGTGCAGATGGTGACTTGCTTGAGCTTATCAAAGGTAACCTTACACGCACAACCAACACATTCGATCCTTCACAAGCGACTGGACCAAAAGAAGTAACCGTAGCAGAAGCATTTGCAGAAGGTAGCCTACTTGGTCAAGGTGAGACTTCTTCAGGTCAATATAAAGTTACGGGTGTAATAACAGAAGTTACAGAAGCTAGCACATCTTATGGCAACTTGACTTTCAAAATCAAGGATGAAAATGGTACACAAGAAATGATTTGCTACCGTCTCTACTATTTAGAGAACAAGAAATACACAGAGGACGACCCTGCATTGGAAACTGGTGATATTGTTACGATTATTGCACAAATCAAGAACCACTACGGCGAGATTGAGTTCGTCAGCGGCTATTTGACAGAGCACATCAAGTAATTAATTGATCCATAAAAATCCATATTCATTTAAAGGAGTCTCATTACGAGGCTCCTTTTATTTAAAACCATCCCTTCTGCAACTTGGAAAATTAAGGAAATTACAGTAAAATAATCGCTCTTAATTCATCATACAATAAGGCGTGTCTATGATGGCACGCCTTTATTGTATAATAGCGCCTATACATCTAGCCCCCTTTATATATCCAAAATCATAATGAAAATAAATTTTCCACGTTTTTTGTTTGTATATGTGCGTATTTTTTTGTACCTTTGCAGCCTGAAAAAATAGCTCTCTAATTACTGAGAAAAAAAGCGAACATTGATTATGATAAATCGAACATTAGTTAGAACCAAAGTCGTTCAGACACTTTTTGCACACTACAAAAGTAGTGACCGTACCTCTTTATCTGCACGCAAAACTTTGCTCAACAAGTTCTCTAGCACGTACAGTCTGTACATGATGATGCTAAGTTTTGCAGATGAACTCACCACCTATGCAGAGGAGCAAATTGCTGAAAACATACGTCGCGCAAACGTTCTCCATCAAACGTATAATGCCAATCGCAATTTTGCAAATAATCGCATCGCACAGCAATTGTTCAACAATCGTCGTCTCCGTAATTATATGGAGAACGAGCATTTGCGTTGGGACGTTGGAATTTCTGCTGTTGAATCCACCTACAAATTGCTGATCGACACACCATTCTACAAGGAGTTCATGGCTTTAGAATCTCCTACTTATGAAGATGAGAAAACACTCTGGCGTAAGGTTTATGGTTCATTGCTACTCGAAAGCGAAGAACTTACATCTGCGCTCGAAGAGATGGAAGTAGCACTCGATCATGAGGGTTGGACTACCGATATCGATATGGTCATCACATATGTCATTAAAACTATCAAGCACTTCAAAGAAAGCGATAGCGATGATTTGCCATTATTAGACATGTTTGGATCGGAAGAAGAATTGACCTTCGCCAAAGACCTACTACAATGGAGCATAGAACAATCCGAAGAAAACAAAACATTGATAGCCAAATCATTGCAAAATTGGGAAGCAGATCGTGTAGCATACATGGATCAAATCATCCTTCTCGTAGCATTGGCGGAAATCCGCAATTGCAACGAAATTGCATTGGAGATTTCGATGAATGAATATATTGAAATAGCCAAAGAATACTCTAGCGACAAGAGTTACATATTCATCAATGGCGTCCTCAACCGCATTGTAAACGACTTGCGCGCTGATAATCAACTATTCAAAGTGATTCGATAAACAACAAATCATATTAAAAATCCAAAACATTATGTTAAACTTCATTTTTTTATTGGCACAAACAACTACCCCAGCAGCTGCTGAAGGTGCACAACAACAGAGCAGTTGGTCATTTTGGGTAATGATGATCTTGATCTTCGTAGTGTTCTACTTCTTCATGATTCGCCCACAACAAAAGAAACAAAAAGAGTTGCAAAAACAACGCGATGCCCTCACAAAAGGCAACAAGGTAATCACCGCTGGTGGTATCTATGGCAACATCAAAGAAGTACAAGAAACTACCTTCTTGATTGAAGTAGCTAAAGATGTAGTCATCAAAGTGGATAAGGGTAGCGTATATGTAGCTGCTGAAGATGCTCAGCAACAACAAGCACAACAAGCACAAAAATAATATCCAAAAAAACACCCTATTGGGTTACTATTTAGAGTATAGTGTTTAATTGGGTAAACATACGCAAACAAACCAAACGCCTCTGGCTTTGGTTGCTGAGAAAAGATATCCTTATCTTTCTCTTGTTTGTAGGAATCACTTGTATCTTTTGGTGGGGACGTGCAATGTCTTCACCAAGAGATATTGATATTCAAATTCCTGTAAGCTACACAAGCGCTGAGCAAATCGTCTTCGAACAAACATTGCCTAAAACACTCACCTTGAGCATACGCGACAACGGACGACAACTACGACAAATTGCTCATCAACACCTCAACCTACACCTCAACCTAAGTCCTTATCTATCTGAAGAAGAAGGAATTATCACCCTTTCTGCAGATATACTACGTCCTCGCCTGCAAGACCTATTGCCTGGTTCGACTACCATTCTTCATATCACACCTGAAACATTCGAGTCGGCCTACTATGTACAACAAACCAAGTTGGTGCCCGTTGTAGTGCAATCGCAGATAACCATCGCCCCTCAACATCAGTTGGATGGCGAGAGTCGCATCGTGCC
Source organism: Paludibacteraceae bacterium (assembly GCA_045612525.1). Classification (GTDB taxonomy): domain Bacteria; phylum Bacteroidota; class Bacteroidia; order Bacteroidales; family Paludibacteraceae; genus Colicola. Next base: position 4,841 of record JAZKZF010000016.1, read on the forward strand.
AAGCTTGGTGCAAATCTATGGCAATCAAGATGCCATAGACACCATCCATTCCATTATGACGGATACTATCCAAGTGACCAATTTGCGAGATTCCATTCAGTTAACAGCTAAATTAATTACTCCTCAAGGCATCCGCATACATCCTACTACAGTGGAGGTGCAATGGAAAGCAGAACCTTTTACAGAGAAATCCTTTACACTACCCGTACAAGTGGTTGGTATGCCAGAAGGCAAACGAACACGTCTCTTCCCGCAACAGGTAGATGTAGTCGTACGAGTAGGTATTTCTCACTTTTCCCAAGTGCAAGCCGATGACCTACAAGTCATTTGCCAATACCCAGAACAGCAATGCAACGCATTGCCCGTTGAATTGATAACAAACAACCCCTATATATCTAATATTCGTATTTCGCCCTCGTCGGTGGAGTATCTAATTTTAAATTAACCTCCCACTGATCTCACAGATTCATTCAGTTAATAACAACATCTGTGCCGTCCGTGGAAAAAAAGAATGAATATGAAGAAGATTCAAATGGTAGATCTGCAAACGCAGTATCAACACATCAAAGAAGATATCGACCGTGGTATTCAGGCTGTTATAGATTCAGCATCGTTTATCAAAGGTCCAGCAGTAGCATCGTTTCAAACGAATTTGGAGGAGTATACAGGTGCAAAACACGTGATTCCTGTAGGCAATGGTACCGACGCACTTCAAATTGCGTTGATGGCATTGGGATTAAAACCTGGCGATGAAGTAATTACTCCTACATTTACATTTATTGCGACTGCCGAGGTAGTAGCCTTGTTGGGTTTGAAACCAGTGGTAGTAGATGTAGATTGGGATACGATGAACATCTCTATTGCCGCCTTACGCCAGGCGATTACACCTAAGACCAAAGCCATCGTACCAGTGCACCTATTTGGCCAATGCGCTGATATGGAGGCCATTATGGAAATTGCCAAAGAGCACAACCTCTACGTAGTAGAAGATGCATGCCAAGCCATAGGTTCTATATACACATTCGCTGACGGCACACGCAAACAAGCTGCTACCATTGGCGATATTGGTTGCACAAGTTTCTTCCCATCGAAAAACCTTGGTTGCTATGGCGATGGCGGTGCAATATTTACCAACGATGATGAGTTGGCTGCCAAGATGCGTGCAATTGCCAATCATGGTATGGTAGTCCGCTATTACCATGACACTGTTGGTGTTAATTCACGATTAGATAGTATCCAAGCTGCTATCTTGGATGCTAAGTTGCCACACCTCAACGAGTATATTGCAGCACGCCAAACTGCTGCTGCATACTACGACAAAGCATTTGCCAATAATCCACATATCTTGACACCAGTTCGCAGCGAACAATCTACGCACGTCTTCCATCAATACACGTTGCGACTCATAGATGTAGATCGTGATGCATTACGCAACGCATTGGCAGAAGCTGGCATACCCGCAATGGTCTATTACCCTGTACCATTGCACATGCAGAAAGCATACCAAGATCCTCGATACAGAGCAGGTGATTTCCCTGTCGCAGAACGATTGGCAGCATGTGTATTGTCATTACCAATGCACACCGAATTGGATGAAGAGCAATTGGCATACATCACCGAGCATGTGCTACAATCTCTCAATACCAAACACTAAACACCAAATCTACCATGGCTACCTCACTGACATTATCGCAACAACTCAAGCAACAGCTAAAGCTCTCGCCCGCACAAATTCAAGCGATGCGATTGCTTGAAGTACCTGCTTGCGAATTGCAAGCATGTATCAATGAGGAGTTGCAAAAAAATCCTGCTCTCGAAGAGGGGGTGGACCAAAATGCAGAAGTGGAACTCAACGATACCAATCTGCAAGATGAGTTTACCAATCCGCTGCAAAACGACGACTTCAACTATGACGATTACGTACAAGATGATGATATGCACGATTCATCCATCTCTACAGGAGGTCGTACACATGATGATATCCCATTCTCTATGGGAACAAGTTTTGCAGAGTACCTCAAGTCGCAAATATATCTAACAAAGATGGATAAACCAGATCGTCATATTGCCAAATTTGTAGTCGGTAATATTGACGAAGATGGATATTTGCGCCGAACAGTAGAAGAGTTGGTGGATGACCTATGTTTTCGTGAGGGATTGCAAGTTACAGATGAGAAGATGCATGAGATCGTAGAGCAAGTCAAGCAGTTTGACCCTGACGGTGTAGGTGCTTATGATTTGCAAGAGTGTCTGCTCATCCAATTACGCAAAAAAGAGTCTACAACAAATATAGCTCTAGCTATCAACATATTAGAAAACCATTTTGACTCCTTCAGTAATCGCAAATACGCTAAGATTATGCAACGTATGGATATTACTGAAGACCAACTCAAACAAGCCACTGCAGAAATTATCCGACTCAATCCTCGCCCTGGAAGTGCATGGATAGGCACAGTGGTTGAGCGCAATCAGTCAATCATCATACCTGATTTCATCATTGAGCAAGAAGACAATGATTTGACCATTACTATCAACCAAGGAAACATACCTGAATTGCATATTTCTGCCGACTATCAGCAGATGCTCGAGACATATTCACAACCAGAGTCGCAAAACAGTGCACAGATACGCGAAGCGGCACGCTTTGTCAAGACCAATGTGGATAATGCCAAGTATTTTATTGATGCTATTCGCCAACGCAACGAGACCATGATGCGCACCATCGAAGTACTAGTAGCATTGCAACGCGACTTCTTTTTGCAGGGCGATAGCATGTACCTCAAACCTTTGACACTCAAGGACGTAGCCGACCGTACTGGATACGATATATCCACTATCTCACGTACTTTTGCCAATAAATACGTTCAAACTGAATTTGGAGTATTCCCACTCAAATTCTTCTTCTCAGATAAAATTGTCAACAGCCAAGGCTATGAGGTTTCTACGCGAGAGATCAAGCAAAAACTGCGCGAAGTGATTGAGCAGGAGGATAAGACCAATCCTGTTACCGATGATCAGTTGGTAGAAATCATGCACGAGTCGGGCTACCCTATCGCACGACGCACAGTGGCCAAATATCGTGAACAAATGGACATCCCTGTAGCACGTATCCGCCGACAACTGCTGAAGTAATCATTACAACTGCACAACATGCAAAAGGCACTCAATATACTATCGCAAGCATGGAGCATACTGCTCTACCCCATGTTTATGCCACTATATGGTATGTTGCTCTTTTGCTTTGCTACTAAGCATTGGCATCCCCTACTACCTTCAGCATATATATGGATGTGTTTGGCTGGCACTGCTGTCTTAACACTCATCATCCCTATCATCCTACTACTATTTATGTGGCGCAAAGGTTATATTGATTCTTTGCATATCGACAACGCTAAGCAACGCACAACACCTTATATATATACCCTTATTTGCTACGGATTTTGGGCCTATTTCTTGCGTGCAACCATGCAGTTGCCTGTATTTTTGCTAATAGTAGCTATAGGAGCAATGGTAGCTTTATTGGCGGTTACTATCATCAATCATTGGTGGAAAATATCTGCTCACCTCACTGGTATAGGTGGATTATTGGGCGGTATCTGCAGTTTTGCGCTCAATTATTCTACGCTACCTTTACCACTGATTATCATAGTATTAGTACTAACATTGCTGCTCATGCTTGCACGCCTATACCTCAACGCTCACACTCCATTGCAAGTGGTTTGTGGTTTTCTATTAGGACTACTCTGCAACTTTATCCCCACACTTATTATGGCCTATGCGTAAACTCCTTCTATCAATACTGCTTTTCATTGTGTGTTTTTGCTGGGCAAATCCTCGCCAACTCAGCGATAGTGCGCAGATATATCTACTCACTTGCACTCCAGGTAATCAAGTGTGGTCTAAGTACGGACATACGGGTATTCGGGTGATGGACAATACTCAGAAACTCGATATCGTTTTCAACTACGGCATATTTGACTTGACATCTGATGATTTCTACATCAAGTTCGTACATGGCGATACTTACTACCAACTCGGCATTGAATCTTATCGCTATTTTGATAACTTCTACCGCCATATTGGGAGAATCACTTATTGGCAAGAGCTCAACCTGACCCTACCACAGAAGCAACAGATCTTTGATGCTTTGCTACTCAACTACAAACCTGAAAATCGCTACTATCTATATAATTTCGTGTTTGACAACTGCGCTACACGTCCCTATTACCTCATCAAAAACGCCCTACAAGATAGCATAATATCTTCATACCAAGGATACCAAGGCACCACTTTCCGCCAAGCCATCACCCATTATACAGGGCACAACTCTTGGGTAGATTTTGGTATCAACCTCATATTTGGTAGCGATGCTGACGAAGCGATGACCAATGAGCAACGGCTCTTTCTCCCAGAAGAACTGATGAACTATATGGCTCAGGCGCACCTCTCTGATGGCACACCATTGGTCAAGGACCAACATATCGCAGCGTTTCCTGATGCCATTGTGCCATGGTACACCAACTGCTGGCTAGGTCTCGCTCTATTTGCGTTGCTAATGTTGGCGCTGTCACTTTATGACAAACAACGCGGTCACCTCTCATGGGGTGTGGATGCAGCATTAGGTATTGTGTATCTATTGCTCGTTGCGTTAGTCATTTTCCTCACTAGTTTCTCTTGCCATCCATTGGTAGGATTCAACTGGCGATTAATTGTATTACCATTTATTCATATATGCACAAGACTAGTTTACATATTTCGTTGATAACCATCCTATTGTGCTTCAGTAGCATGTTGGTTGCACAACCACGTCTCACCATAGTGGTCGTGGTAGATGGTATGACACAAGATAACCTCACTGCTATGCGACCATATTGGTCGGCAGGCGGATTGCGCCTAATGAGCGAAGAGGCATTTCAAACTACAGCCACCTTTCCACACCAAGTATATGGTGGACAAGAGACTACTGCTACCCTAATGACAGGTACTACGCCTGCGCATCATAGCATCACATCTGACCACTATTACTCGCGTAGCGAGCGCCAACCTATGCCCATCTTGCATGATAAACAAGCATCTGGCATTGGCACCCATATGCAACTATCGCCTCGTGGAATCCTATCTACCACCATCACCGACGAATGGCGTATGCAGCGCGGGACACAAGCACAGATATACGCCATTGGTTTGCAGCCAGAAGCTACCATCATCATGGCAGGACATGCGGCAAATGCCTGCTGCTGGCTAGATGCCGAAACACGCAAATGGGTCACCACCTCATTCTATCCTGAGGGACTACCAGCTGCTGCCGATGAGATGAACATAAGCGGACGCATCAATCTGCTCGCTGAGCGTGAGTGGACTCCTCGCATGGATATATCGATGTACAATCGTCCGACGGAGAAAGAGCGCAAACGCGGTTTCTCCTATCTCAACAAAGAGCATCTGCTCCTATCGCCAGCTGCTAACACCCTTGTGATAGAGATGGCATTAGCGCTGCAACAGTCACAGAAACTCGGTACCGACATCACGCCCGACCTACTTATGCTGCAACTCAACACTCTGTCGCCACAAGCGGTATCCGACGCCATTGAGTCGGCTGAGCAAGAGGATATGTACTTGGGTATCAACCAAGACCTGGGTTTCTTGATGGAACAACTCAACCGCCGCATTGGTAAAGAGCAATACCAGATTATGGTTGTTGGCCGCCCTATCAAAGGCTACTCTACTGCTACACTTGAGATGGCAAACTTGCCCGTTCAACGTTTCAACTCCGATCGTGCAGCAGCTCTTACGGGTACCTACCTCATGGCCATCTACGGACATGAACGATGGGTAGATGGCGGACACGGCCCATTCATCTACCTCAACCGTATGTTGATAGAGAAGAAGCGCATGTCACTAGAAACCATCCAACGCCAAGTGGCAAACTTCCTTATGGATTTCGAGGGAGTACAAGTGGCATACCCCATCCACGAAGCCATCGCTTCTGATGAAAAAAATTCCATCTACCGCAAGCAGGCGGGTGATGTATATTTCTGCCTGCAAGACAATTGGCTGCTCGATTGCAAAGAAGGACAACCATTTGACATCGTCATTCAATCTCAACCTAGTGTACCTGTACTATATTGGTCGGGAAGAATGACCACTTTCCCAGAGGGTAGATTGGAAGCTACAGACATAAAGAATTTAATTTTAAATTATTAAATAAAAAAGGATAGATATGATTTTTTACGAACTCAAAATTAACTACACTCGCCAAACTGGTGAGGATAATCCCAACGGAGTAAACGAAACATATTTTGTAGAGGGCCTAACTATTGCAGATGTAGAAGAACGCTTGCTCAGTGAAATTCAACGATACATCTCAGGCGATTGGGATACCAAAAGTTGTAAACAAGTACAAGTATATGACTACATTGCCAATCCAGAAGCAGAAAAATGGTATAAAGCACGAGTAGAACTCATTACCATCGATAATGATAAGGAAACTCGCAAAGCAGTCAATGTATATGCACAAGCAAATAATATCACAGAGGCCAACAAAGCAATTCATCAAGCCATGGGTAATGATGACTTTGAAGTAACGAGCATCACATGCTCCAAGAAACTGGTTGATATCATCCGCGCAGTAAAATAACCCCATGCTACATCACATTGTACAACGCCTCTCAGCAATTCGCGCCACCATCCCTGAGGAAGTGACGCTCGTTTGTGTGAGTAAGTTTCACACCAACGAAGCTATTATGGAGGCGTATAATTGTGGTGAACGCGATTTCGGCGAGAGCCGTGTACAAGAACTTCTGCCTAAGCGTGAGGCACTGCCAAAAGATATTCGCTGGCATTTCATTGGTCATTTGCAGACGAATAAAGTAAAGCAGATTGTGCCATTTGTAGACATGATCCACTCGGTGGATAGTGAGCGTCTATTAGAGGCTATCAACCGCGAAGCGGAGAAAGTCGGACGCCGCGTCAAAGTGCTATTGGAGGTGCATGTCGCCAAAGAAGAAACCAAATCAGGTTTCACATCAGAAGAATTCTTGTCACTCGCCAATGGTCAATCGACCAATAATTTCTATCCCTGGGTGGAGATTTGTGGCGTAATGGGTATGGCAACCAACACCGACGATGTGAACGAATGGCGTCGATGCTTCCGCGAAATAAAACGGCTTGCTACTAAGCTCACTACTATGGACGCCAAAGAGATTTCCATGGGCATGTCCGACGACTATATCGTTGCAATAGAAGAAGGTAGCACCATGGTGCGCATCGGTTCGACAATCTTTGGAGAAAGACAATACTAAACATAAGACAATGACAATCATACTAGATATGGGCGGAGTGCTAATGAACCACAATATGCCCGAATGTATTAATCGCTTCACATCCATTTTAGGAGAGGAGAAAATGAACACAGTACTTGGCCTTGCCTCCAATGGCGAAGGTACCACCGGCAGTCTGATGGAAGAATACGAGTGTGGGAACATATCCACCGAACATCTTGTGAATACCATCTTAAAACATGCCAAAGAAGGTACGACTCGCGAAGAGATTATTGCCGCATGGAACACCATGCATGGCGGTATTCCTGCGGAGCGATTGCAATATATCCAACAATGGAAAGAGGCAGGTCATCGCCTGTTTCTATTGAGCAATAACAACGAATTGCATTGGGCAGATATCTTTACCCACTATGATATGTCCATGTTTGAGCATTGCTTTGCGTCACACTTACTACACATTAGCAAGCCCGATCCACGTATCTACCAATCAGTTGACAATCAACTCCGAGCATGGAACTGCGAACTACCATTCCACTTTGTAGATGATATTGCTATCAACCGTCATACTGCAGAGCAATTAGGATGGCAAACCTATGAAACGATTTATGAAATCAACATCAATAAATAAAATAAGGAGGGCTAAGCCCTCCTTATTTTATTTGAACTACTGTTCTACTCTTATTCGTGTTGATTTTAGTGCTTCGCCAAGATTGAGTACTGCTTGCTGACAAGCACCGGACTCATCATAGATCTTAGGCGCTAGCCGCTGCAAACTCATATAGATTTTCTCAGCTTCTTGCAAAGCATTGCACGATACTTCACTCGCATCAACTGCTTTACCTAGCAAGAGATTCATCATATCCACCGCACACCAAAACATCGCCAAACTGGTATATTTACCATGATGGATTCGGTACATCGGCAGAATCGCGTTATACGCTTCCTCTACCCTGCCTTCACGACGGAGTTCGAAAATCTCTTTTACTGTCATCTTATCTTCTGCGAAGTCCTTGCATTTGTTGCATCTTCTTCATCATCTTGCTGGTTTGCTCAAACTGCTTAAGGAAGCGATTCACCTCCACGATGCTTGTACCTGAGCCCTTGGCAATACGATTCTTACGACTTCCGTTGAGCAGTGATGGATTGCTGCGCTCTTGTGGAGTCATGGATGAGATAATTGCCTCTATTGGTTTAAAGGCATCATCGCTCACCTCTACCCCCTTCAATGCTTTATCCATACCAGGAATCATACCCATCAAATCTTTCATAGAACCCATTTTCTTAATTTGAGCGAGTTGAGAAAGAAAGTCGTTGAAGTCAAACTGATTCTTCGCAATGCGCTTGCTAATACGGCGTGCCTCTTCCTCATCGTATTGCTCTTGCGCACGCTCCACGAGCGATACCACGTCACCCATACCCAAGATGCGGTCAGCCATACGCGATGGGTGGAACACATCCAGTGCATCCATCTTCTCGCCAGTACCAATAAATTTGATTGGCTTTTGCACCACCGAGCGAATACTCAAGGCAGCACCACCGCGAGCATCACCATCCAACTTAGTGAGAATCACTCCGTCAAAATCAAGACGGTCATTAAACTCTTTGGCTGTATTCACCGCATCCTGACCAGTCATGGCATCAACTACAAAGAGGGTCTCTTGTGGATTGATCGCGTGTTTGATTGCAGCAATCTCTTGCATCATCTGCTCATCCACGGCCAAACGACCTGCAGTATCGACGATTACCACATCATAGCCATAAGTCCTTGCTTCTTGGATAGCTTTTTGCGCTTTGATTACAGGATTAGCTTCGCCTTCACCAGTATATACTTTTGCGTTAATCTGCTCACCGAGTACGCGCAATTGCTCGATAGCCGCAGGACGATAGACGTCGCAGGCAACAAGCATCACCTTTTTATTTTTCTTGGTTTGGAGATAGTTCGCCAATTTAGCAGAGAAGGTTGTCTTACCAGAACCTTGCAAACCACTCATAAGAATAACCGCAGGGGTTCCCTTAAGGTTAATTTCTGCGGCTTCTCCACCCATCAAGTTAGCCAACTCATCGTGGGTAATCTTCACCATAAGTTGTCCTGGGCGAACTGCGGTCATCACATTTTGACCCAAAGCTTTCGCTTTTACCTCATCCGTAAACTGCTTAGCAGTCTTGTAATTGACATCGGCTTCCAACAAGGCTTTGCGGATATCCTTGACGGTTTCCGCGATATTGATTTCGGTGATACGACCTTCACCTTTAAGAATCTTAAACGATCGTTCTAGTCTTTCTGATAAATTGTCAAACATAGTACTCCATATTAAAATGCGGTGCAAAGGTACTGAAAATTATGCATATATGCAAGAAAATCGCAGAGAATTTTAGTTCCCTGCGATTTTCATATGCTAAATATGGATCTTATTGTTTGTTTACCAATACACCTGCAGCATTGTAGATATCACCGTTTGGCATGATTAGATACAACGCACCATTGTAGAGCAACTTACGCGCCTGTGGTTGGTCTATTTCCACATTGTCAACACTGGTGGTATCACCACAATCAACCTGGGTATATTGAGCTTTGGCATCACCCGATTGTGTAAGTTGGATACAGGTATTTGCAGTGAAACTCATATCCTCAGTCTGGTTTGCATTACCACCCCAATTGGTGCCATTCACAAAGATGACATTCAACTTGTTGCAGTTCTCAGTGATCACATACCACTTTCCATCTTTGGTTGGTGTCTTCCATTCTCCCTCTAGACCATCAGCCCATACCCATGCAGTGATAGTGTTTGTCCAATGTGCAGGCATCAATGCTCTAATTGTGATACCAGTCTGATCGTCTGGCTTCTCTTCCTCACCCGTATCACCTCCTTCGCATAATGATGTTACAAGACCTTTGTAGCCATCATGGTCATAAAGTCCACGCATATGGAATTCAAGATCTCCTGTCTGCACACCATTATTATTGTTATTCCAAATAATCATCCATTGTGATTCATCACCTGTAACATCACTTGGAATAGTAAATTTAAACTTACCACTGCCCAGATGTGTAGCGCTTGCACCTGGCCATGCACCCACCAATGCAGTTTCTGTACCCTTAATCCACATATATACGGATGCATTATTTCCGAAGTTATTAGGTGCTTGGTAGAACACTACGCGCTCTTCAGCTGAGTCAACACAGAAATCAGATTCATCTGGTGTATCTGGTGTATCTGGGGTATCAGGATTGTCTGGTGTATCTGGTGTATCTGGAGTTTCCTCTTCGCCGGTATCACCACCCTCACAAAGTGTAGTTACGAGACTTTGATAACCATTTGGAGTGTACAATCCGCGCATGTGGAACTTTAGGTCACTCGTTTGCTTACCGCTGTTATTATTGTTCCAAATAATCATCCAATTAGAAGCATCAGCTGGGAAATCAGCAGGTATAGTATATTTGAAAGTACCACCACCGAGGTGCTCTGCACGTTGACCAGGCCAACCGCCTGTGAGGTTGGTAGAAGTTCCTTCTATCCAAATATGTACAGCAACAGAAGTGCCCCAATCTTTCTCTCCCTTGAAGAAGACCGCGCGCTCCTCGGCAGATGCCAAGCATGGCTCAACAGGTTCACCCCAATCGGTGTTACCACCTTCGCCGAAACGGTCATCCAATTCTTCTTCAGTTCCATCCCAATTAGGATAACTACCTGCGTTCTTTGAACCATAAACATATTTTCCATCCACTCCTACTTTGCCAGGAGCTTGGGTCTTATCGGTATTCAATACATATACACGCATATTACCCTTGCCAGAGCAAGAAACGCTGAGAGTACCATTAGTCACTGTCTTAGTATCACCCGTCACACAGTCTACATATGTACCATTTTCAATGCGAGAAAAGGTAGCATTACCAGAGATTGTCACGAGCGCATAAGAGTCAGTAGTAGCATCTGTATAACGGCGCTTAAAGGCAAAGTTACCCGAACAACCATCTGTAGAATATTGACCTTTACGCAAGGCTGGTACTGCCATACGAATCTTAGCCAAACGTTGGATGTGCAAAGCTAGAGGGTGATTCAAGGTTTGAGCAATATTGCCAGATGCATTGTTATACTCGGCAAAGTCAGTTACATGAATATCACCTTTAATATAACCACCGTAATACGCACGTCCAGTCTCTTTCAATGCGATATTTGGACCTTTGTCAATCACGCAACCTTTCTTGAATTGAATTTCCGAACCATAATATACGCAAGGAATACCACGGAAAGTAAACATCAACGCTAAGTTCTCAGCCCAAGTATCTTCGCTCTGATCAAAACGTGTTCCCTCTGGTGCACCATCAGGAGCATAGTCATGCGAATCTACATATGTCACATTCCATGTGGCATCGTTGTAGCGATTATCATTGTGGCGCACACCATATGCCTCGTTAGCAGAACGGAAGTTCCAGTGCATTGGGAAGTCAATCACGCTCAAACCAGAGTACTGACTATAGTCTGGAGTGTGGTAGTTATTGCCATTCAACAACGCATTGTTAGATGTACGACCATCGCTATATTGACCTACATAATCCGCAGCGTGTTGGTCCACCGAAGTTACATTAGTATGGCTACCTTTACCACCTTCCATCACAGTTATATTATCCCAAGATGTCTCGCTTGTATCCCAACTATAGTTCTTCTTCTCTGTCCATGTATAGAAGTATGGACTCAAACGATCTTGACCACGATAAGTTACATTGCGATCACGTGAGCATACCTCTGCATACATAAAGAAGTCGCCACCATTGCGAGCTGCTTTGTGTTGCTCTGCCAATGCCTTGAATTGAGGAATAAAATTCTTATTGAAAGTCAAACGTGAGATGTGTCCACCAGTATCAATACGGAAACCATCTACACCCATCTTGATAAACTCTCCATAACATTGAACGAGATAATTAGCCACAGCTTGATTCTCAGTATTCAAATCCACACAGTCACCTGCGATCTGTGCCCACCAACGGGTGTCATCATCCCAGTTGAAGTTACCATAGTGGTGCCAATAGTTGTGAATATCATTATTCTTACCATCGGTATTCTTCATCTGCGCAAGACGCTTATCATACTGCTGTCCACCAGGAAGAGAGAGATAGTTATCTAGCAAAACACCACCATCTTTTTGGGTGTAAGGAATCATACAAGCATCTATATCACTTTGGTCTGCCTCCCAATCACGAGTAAAGAGTTTGCACAGATTCTCCTCGCCGAAGTTACCCGTGTGGTTAAGCACGATGTCCAAGATAATCTTCATTCCCTTGTTGTGGGCTGCTGTAATCAAATCCTGGAACTTCACATCTTCAGACTCATAGCGCTCATCCACCTTAGAGAAGTTACGTGCATGGTAGCCGTGATAGTCATAACCTGATGCGTTCTCTACTACTGGAGTAATCCATACGGCAGTAAAACCAAGCGCCTTGATGTAGTCCAGTTTCTCAATCAGACCTTTGAAGTCACCACGCCATGCAGGGTCACCTACGTTGTAGTTTTGTGCATCCCAGCATTGAGTGTCATTGTTTGGATCACCGTTGTAGAAACGAGTGGTCATCACAAAATAGATTTGCTCGTCGCGGAAATCGGTGCGACTTGGAAACAAAGTAGCAGCCATAGATGAGAGGCTACTAACCAAAATTAGTGCAAGAAATAAAAACTTTTTCATGAGTAATAGTAAATTTTCTGCAAAGGTACTCAATTTATTATGAATCACTTTCTTATTTCCAGATTTTATGCTATTTTTTTTAATGCGAACGTTTGCATTATCCCATGATCCACGGATAACGCTCCTTCAGTTCCATCATCTGATTCGCTACATGCAACCTAAAGCGTTCTGCTTCTTCCGAATCGGGATGCAACAAACGATGATGACAATCACGCCATAATTGGTGTAAGATACGCATCTCTGCTTGTGTATCTGTACTCATATAAGTATCCACAAATCGCTGCCAGATATAATCCACCGCCACTTGAGATGGGTGCACCATATCTTCGGCGTAAAAACGATAGTCACGCAACTCGTCCATCATTATCTCATACGAAGGGAAATACGACTGCCTTAATTCATCCACCGCCTGCAAGAGGATTGCTTTGCTCACTTGATTGGCATGCAATCCATCCTTCACATGGCGTATAGGACTTACCGTGAATATCCAATGCTTATCAGGCATACTCCCCACAATCGGTTGCCACATCTCCACAATTTCGTCCACCGTCAAACACCTACGTGTAAAGCGATTTGCAGGCAGCTTATGGCAGTTAGCCACTACCTGACCATCCATCTCATACACCCAAGCCGTACCAAAAGTGACAATCACTATTGTGGCCTCCTTCAGGGCACGTTGCAATCGTTCGTAACCATCCACACACGTAGTCTTCACCGCCGTTTTATCCTTCCCTGAGAAGGTGCCATGATGCATCATGGAGTGCCATAGCCCGTTGTGCTCCACCAATCTAATATCGGACATCCTATTCCCCATATCCGCAACTGCTATAGCAATTGATGCAGGGTTGTATAGCGTACCTAACGGATTGATAGCCGCCTGAAAATAGTGTTCCGAAAACTTCGTACCTATATTATCCGCAAAACAGGAGCCAAGTAGCAAAATCTTGTCTCCATATCCTATCTGCCTTGAGGAAGGCGCAATATTTACCGATGTATATAATTTCATAATCTGAATTCTAACATCCAACAGCGAAGCGGTCTCTAATCAAAATGCATCACCCTCGCAGGACTAATCTGCGATACTATTGCAGATGGTGCCAACATAATCACCCAAGACACCAATAGCACACCTATATTCAGTGCCACCAGCCATCCCCACGGAAATGCCATGGGTACATAACTCACGTAGTATATGGATGCATCCAATGGAATCACCTGCGTAAAATACTGTATAGCAACCAATCCCAATCCCAGCACATTGCCCCATAGCATACCTTTACCCACCAACAATATCGCTTCATAGATACAAATACGACGCACAAACTGATTATTGGCCCCCAATGCCTTCAGCGTACCAATCATAGTAATACTCTCCAAAATCAAAATAATCAATCCTGTAATGATACTAAATCCCGACACACACAGCATCAACACAATGATAATCACCACATTCATATCCAGCAAATCCAACCACCCAAATATCTGAGGATTCAACTGCTCCAATGTCTGCGTATAAAACGCATTACCCGCTTCATCCAAACGATTAGCTGTAGCAAAATACACCCTATCAGACGCCTCCTGCAAATGTTTCAAATCATCCACCAATATCTCGATTCCTGATGCTTGCGACGCTTTCCAGTGGTTCAGGTGGCGCACTAGTTCAATATCTCCCAACACAAACAACCGATCCATCTCGCTCATGCACGTGTTGTACAGGCCTGATACATACAACTTACGCACACGCAAATTATCTTGCACAAAATAGCACAAAATCGCATCACCTATGGTCAAATGCAATTGACTGGCCAATACGGTAGAAATAATCACCTCGTTATTATCCTCTGGCAATGAACCACTTACTAGGTTTTCTGCAAAATAATCCCAATAATCCGTTCCCTTAAAAATAATTCCTTGAAACGCACTATCCGTTTTCAATATACCGGGCTTAGAAGCAAAAGTAGATACTTGTTTCACATGAGGCAACCCACGCAGTTTCTGCAGCAGCGAATCAGATACCTCCACAGGTTGCAGTTCGTAAGTCGCATTATTGTCAAAATTCACCACCTGAATATGACTTCCAAAACCTGCCACCTTACGCTGAATCTCATGTTTGAATCCCACCACCACGCTAATCGCCACAATCATCACCATCACACCTATCACGATGCCACCTAATGCCACACGCACTGCCGGACGCGACGTGCGCGACCTGCCTTCCTGAGAAAAATACAACCGCTTCGCTATTTTCCACTCTGACCGTTCCATACCTCTTCTCTAAACTCTAAACACTAAACACTAAACACTATGGCATAGTTTTTGTACGCAATTTTACGTATGAAAAATCTGTTATATATCGTTTTATTTGCTTTGGTTACTCCTGTAACCTCCTTGTACGCACAGCACCATCCGCAGCGTACTCCAGAGGACATCGCTCGCAAACAAACCGAAATGATGGTGCGCGAGTTGGACATCCAAGATAGTATCGTGCGTGATACCCTATATCGTATGCACCTCAAGTTTGCGCTCAAACGAACCATTAGCAACACCCGTGCAGAAGCCATGCAATATATGATGGAAGCGAACGCCGAGCTACAACATATCCTCACTCCCGAGCAATACCAGCAGTTTATGAATCAGCAGGTTAATCATACACCTCACCGCCCTAAACATCACTACAACCGCTTCACCGTCACTCCTACTGATACGACTGCTTCTCCACCAAATGACAGCAACCAAGCCACCAATACGCTACAGCCGCCACCAGAACACCTACTATAAGTCCTCCTAGAATATCTGTGGGATAATGCACCCCAAGATACATTCTGCTATAGCAATTCGCAGCCACCCAAAGCATCAAGCCTACGGTGGCTATTTTGTTGCGCCATATCAGCGAAAAGAGCAGTGCTACCACCATCGTATTAGCGGCGTGACTACTCACGAACCCATATTGTCCACTCCTGTAACCATTCACCAAGTGCAACACACCTTCTAATTCAGCCACGCGCGTAGGACGTGGGCGCGCTACTAGTTCTTTCAATATGCCCGAAGCAATAAAATCCGCAACACCTACCGCCAATCCTATCACTAGGATGATTACTGCGCCAGCAGGCACTCGCTGCAGCCACTTCACACTCGTCATTGCAGGTCTGCGATAGCGCCGTGCCAACAACACGATTAGCAGTAAATACAGCGGTATCCATGTCGTCTTTGCCGACACAATCCACATCAGCGTATCCGCCCATGGCGCATGCCAGCCGTTGATTGCCAACAGCACCTCCGTATCAATATGCATCAATCGTTCTAACATACCCTCACCTTTCAGTTTTCACCTTTCAGTTTTCAGTTTTCAGTTTTCACCTTTCAGTTTTCACCTTTCAGTTTTCACCTTTCCCCTTTCACCTAATCCTCATTCAGCAACACCGCCGTATGGCATGCCACCACACCTGCCGTCTCTGTACGCAAACGCGAACGACCTAAGCCCACAGGTATAAATCCGTTGGATATTGCCATCTCCACTTCTTGTTCCGAAAAATCACCCTCTGGACCAATCAGTATCAGCACATCCCTACCCTTTTTCAACACATCTTTCAGCTCACGCTTCTCATCCTTGTAGCAATGGGCGATATATTTATCCATCGCCTCTTCGCCTCTTCGCCTCATCGCCTCAGCGGGGTCCCCGACGAACATCGTGGGTTCGTGGGGTGCTCTATCGCCATACATCTCCATCAACGAGGCAAAATCCGTCAACTCATTGAGTTTGGGCAGATAAGGCGTCAACGACTGTTTAGCAGCCGACAGGATGATCTTCTCCAGTCGGTCAATGCGCAAGTTCTTTCTCTCCGAGAAGCGACACAACAGCGGCGTGATCTCATCCACACCAATCTCCGTACATTTCTCCACCATCCACTCCAGTCGCTCGATATTCTTCGTCGGCGCTATCGCCACATGCAAGTAGATATTGTGCGTCTTCTCTTGCTTCTCTTGGCTCAACACCTCAAACTCGCAATGTCTCGGATGAGGATTCGTGATACGCGCATGGTAGGTCGTACCGCGACCATCCGTCAGCAGTATCTCATCACCACGGTCATAGCGCAGCACACGCACGCAGTGCGCCGACTCCTCCTCGCTGAGGAAATGACTCATCTCTATATCTGGAGTGTAAAACAAATACATGGTCGTTTTTCCTTTATATTTTCCTTGTCAATCACGCACTATTCACGCACAATACACGGACAATAGACGCACAATACACGCACTATTCCGATACCTTGCGTGGTAGATCAGTGGCGAATCTACTATAGTTCGCTTTCTTTCATACGTTCTGCATTCTCCGCCACTTGCAGCGCATCAATCACACCCTGTATCTCGCCGTCCATAAAGGCAGTCAGGTTGTAGATTGTATAACCGATACGGTGATCCGTAATACGTCCTTGAGGGTAGTTGTAGGTGCGAATCTTTGCCGAACGATCACCCGTACTAACCATCGTCTTACGGCGAGCAGCAATATCGTCGATATACTTCTGATGCTCCTTATCATAGATCTGCGTACGCAAACGAGACAAGGCACGCTCCTTATTCTTGGGCTGATCGCGGGTCTCGGTACACTCAATCAATATCTCTTGCACCTCGCCCGTGTTAGGGTTTTTCCAGTTATAGCGCAAGCGCACACCCGACTCCACCTTGTTCACGTTCTGACCACCAGCACCACCTGAGCGGAAGGTCTCCCACTTGATCTCACCTTCGTTGATATGCACCTCAAACTCGTCCGCCTCTGGCAACACCGCCACCGTCGCAGCCGATGTATGCACACGACCTTGAGTCTCGGTCACAGGCACGCGTTGCACACGGTGCACGCCCGATTCGTATTTCAATGTACCATAGACATTCTCACCCGACACATTGAAGATAATCTCTTTGTATCCGCCCACAGCACCTTCCGAGAAGCTGCTCACCGTCATCTTCATACCGTGTGTCTCAAAGTATTTGCTGTACATACGAAACAAGTCGCCCGCAAAGATACTAGCCTCATCGCCACCCGTTCCTGCGCGAATCTCCATCACCACGTTCTTGCCGTCCTCTGGGTCTTGAGGCAGCAGCATCAGCTTCACTTCTTCCTCCAATGCCGGTATCTGTGGCTCCAACTCGTCGATCTCCGCACGTGCCATCTCACGCAAGTCAGCATCCGACTCATTGTAGAATAGCTCTTTGGCTTCCGCCAAGTTATTAACTGCTTTCTTGTACTTCTCAGCCGACTCCAATACGCGCTCCAAGTCGCGGTACTCGCGGTTCAAACGCACATAGCGCGCCTGATCGGCTATCACCGAAGGGTCAGTAATCAGCAAACTTACCTCGTGAAACTTCGCCTCCAATCCGTCTATTCGTTCTAATATATTCATTATCGTACTTTTAGGCTGCAAAATTACTACTTTTTTCTGACATACGCAAAAATTCAGGTTGAAATTTGTACATCTCAAAAAAAAGTACTACCTTTGTACTCCAAAACACCCTATTAGGTTGAATATGAGCAAACAGCATCCCCTTACGCATTTTTGTGGATATAAGCCTTCACTGTGGTTGCTAACAACCATATTTTGCATTTCCATCATCGCCAAAAATTTACTCTTCCACCAGTTCTGCTTCTACGAAAGCTTGTTTTCTGCTGCCATATGGAATAGTCCCATTGTCACTGGTGCGGTATTACTGCCGAAGATTAGCGTAGGATTACTTTTAGCTGGAATTGTGCTACTTACTCCACGTAAATATTGGACCATCGTTTTCTCCTTTATTTTTGATATATGGTGCATTGCTAATCTAGCATACTATCGCTCTACTGCATCTATGATTGACATCGCCACATTGTCCATGGTGGATAATATGAAAGGATTTTGGGATAGTGTTTGGTTTCTACTCTCATGGAAAGATCTGACATTCCCATGCATTACTTTGCTATATACGTTACTCCTTTGCCTATTCAACACCCGCAAAATCAACTGGAAAATTTCTATTCTAATGTTGTTACTTGCATATGGCATCACACTATTGGGACTATTTTGCATGACCAAACGATGGGATAGAAATTTTGACATGTGCTACGAACCACTCTCCAAACACATGCGTAGAACTTTATCTGGAGTTGATTACACATTAAATGTAAGGGAAACATCACTCATTCACTCATGGGGGTTCATGCTGTTGGATATGATAGAGAGCGAACAATCCAAACATGACTTGACACCACAAGACCATCAAGATATAGCCGCATTAATAGGAGAAGACACCCCCTCCACATTTGACGAAAAACTAGTCATCATACTGGTCGAGAGTTTAGAGGATTGGGCTATCAATCCCACTTCAATGCCTAATCTATATCATTTCCTAAAAACCCATCCTACACTATGGGCACACAAGATATCCAAACAAACAGAAAATGGGGCATCATCCGATGGCCAATTGATTATTAATACGGGATTACTACCCATCTCCAGAGGAGCAACATGCTACCTCTTTCCTGCCAACAAGTACCCGTCCATTGCGTCACGTACCACAAGCCAAGCTGCTACCATCATCCCACATGAAATCACGGTATGGAACCAACATCATCTCAGCAAAGCATGGGGATATGATACCACCATTGTCCGTACTCCTAATGATTCTTTATTAGCTACACAAACCATCCATCTGCTCCATCATGGTTATCAGATGGTGCAACTCATCACATTATCCTCACACATCCCATTTACCTATGGAGCATCAAGATCTAGCCTGCAATTACCCGAGTCGATGCCTAGATTTATGGCTGATTATATGAAATCGCTACATTATGCCGATGCAGGACTTTCGGTTTTATTGAACGCCATTGATAGCGATTCCATCCTGCAACACACCACCTTCGTCATCACAGGAGACCACACCATATTCTATCCTGATCAACGAACAGAATACAAATCATACTGCACCAATGCGGGAATGAACTATGATATTACAGAAGCCTATTGTCCTTTAATCATTTACTCTCCAAAACATATTACACAACACTTGGAGATTACCGACGTAAATTATCAAATGGACATATATCCTACCATCATGTCTTTGATGGGATGTGAATCATATTTTTGGCAAGGCGTAGGAGTCAATCTATTAGATCAAGAAGCACGCCACAACCGTCGTTTCAACGAACGCGAAGCTTATCGGCTTTCTGACATCATTATTCGTAGCAACTATTTCGAGCAATAATCATTTGCTTACCTTACACCACTACGGTTCTCTGTCCTGCGTCTCCCAATACGTATCATCGGGTTGATTGCCTTCTGCTGTCATTTGGAGATTCGTTACAAACCGCACCAAACGCCAATCGATGGTTTCGCTATACACCTTGCGCGATATAAAAATGCGGAAAAACCAACCAAACTTCACATGCACATCCATACCAATCTTGGCTGTATTTTCGCCTGTAGGAATAACATGAAACGTACCATAGGCCTCCTTCAGCAACGTACCTGCATAGTGAATATCCACACGTATATCACGCTGCGTACCTTGCATAGAGTCTGTCACTTGGCTCTCTATCACCACGTTTTTCAAAAATGGTTTCTCATTCACCAACACGTCTAAGACCAGTTTGCTGTACTGTTTCTCAGGCAAGTATTCTGACTCCTTCCAAATCAGATAAAAGGCATTCTTATTCGTATCTTCTTGCTTACCCAAACCCGCAAAAAACTGCTCCGAAAGCATCTCCGGGTTCGTCTGCAAGTAGTATATCATCGAATCAATCACCACATTGCACGCCTCAGCACTCGTACCAACCTCTGTCTCATACTGCGTATGAAACATACCATCCGACAACGTCGTCAATACCGAAAACAATATCGCAAATACCATCTCTATCTAACTTCTAACAGCCCGTAGGGCGGTCTAACTTCCAACAGCTCAGCGGTCTCACACTCAATCCTTCGCATTAAGCACACGCTCCATATTCTGCTCACGGTGAATCAGTTGCACCTCTACGCCAAACTTATCATTGATATGCTTGGCCATCTTCTCAGCAGAATACACCGAACGGTGTTGTCCACCTGTACAACCAAACGACACCATCAAGTTCTGGAAACCACGATCCATATAGCGTTTCACCGAGAAATCCACCAATTGATACGCCTGCTCCAAGAATGGCTGCATCTCGCCATCCTCCTCCAAGAACTGTATCACTGGCTCGTCCATACCCGTAAAGTGGGTATAGCGCTCGTACTTACCAGGGTTGTTCACAGCACGGCAGTCAAACACAAAACCACCACCATTACCCGATGGGTCAGCTGGAACACCTTTCTTATACGAAAAACTCATCACCCTCACTACCAATGGTTTGCGCACACCCACATCCTTAAACTGCTTCATCTCGGTCATCTTCTGTAGCACCTCGATCAGATAAGGATAATCCTCACTCGCATGCTTCAATAGATGGCGCAAGTTGTCAATTGCAAACGGTATGGATTGCAAGAAGTGTGGTTTCTTCTCAAAGTATCCTCTAAAACCGTATGCGCCTAGCACTTGCATCGTGCGGAACAGCACAAAATGCTTCAAGGTCTCGTAGAACACCTCTTTATCTACAGGCATATACTTCTGCAATTCCTCCAGATACACCTCCACCAACTCCTCACGCAAGTCTGGATGGAAGTTCGCCTTGGCTTGCCACAAAAACGATGCTACATCATAAAACACAGGACCTCTTCTACCACCTTGGAAATCAATAAAATATGGTACTTCTGATCCATCCTCCTCTTTATGCACCATCACGTTGCGTGATTGGAAATCGCGGTACATAAACGCATTCATCCTATTTTGCAGCAGGATATATGCCAAACGCTCAAACTCGTTTTCCAATTTATCTTCTTGGAAGTCCAAGCCTGTCGCTTTCAAGAAACAATACTTAAAGTAGTTCAAATCCCACAGGATAGAGCGCAAATTAAACTCTGGCTGTGGATAACATTGATTAAAGTCAAATTCCTCCGCACCTATCACTTGGAAGCGCGCCAGCGCACGCATCGTCTCGCGCAACATATCCTTCTCTTTTGCGCTGAACACACCCGTCTTTCTACCCTCAGCAATATAATCAAACAGCAACACATTGCCCAGATCTTGCTGCACGTAGTTCATTTCATCATCGCTCACAGCCAGCACCTTTGGTACATTCAATCCTTTCTGCTTAAAGTGCTCAGCCATATAGAGAAACGCATGATTCTCATCACGCGATGTACCTTGCACTCCGATTACAGAATCAGTATTATCCTCACTCTCAATGCGGTAATACCTGCGATTGCTACCCGAAGCGGTCAATGCTGTTTGCTCACCTGCTTTCTTACCCGTTGCTTCAAAAAATAATAGACTTAATGATTGCGCCATAGTTATCCAATGTAAAATAGGCTACAAAGATACAGCTTTTTTATGAAATATGCAAAAAAAAGCACTTTTTTGTGAAAATATTTGGTCAATTCAAAAAAAAGCAGTACCTTTGCAACCGCTTTTGAGAAGAAGCAAGTCTTCCTAGCTCAGTTGGTAGAGCAACTGACTCTTAATCAGTGGGTCCAGGGTTCGAGTCCCTGGGAGGACACAAAAAGACATCCATTAGGGTGTCTTTTTTTTGTGTGTTCTCCTGTGGGACGAGAACCCTCCTATCAACTATAGGGCTCCCAAAATGCTGTAGTATTTCGGGAAGAGCGGAGGCATCGAGCACCCTAATGTCGCACAGCGACAGTCAATGTGCGAGATTGCTGAACGCGAGTACCTGGGAGGACACAAAAGACATCCATTAGGGTGTCTTTTTTTGTATCCTCCATTATTTTTGTTTAACAAAAAATCCATTTTGTTTTGGTTCACCAATGCAGCACGCTGCATTCTTATGAGCCAAAAACAAAAATTCACCTCGAATTGACATTAATTGACACTATAATTGACAATCATTGTCTTAAAATAATAATCCCTGATTTTTATTTATTTTTGTAGGGCGTAGCCCGTATTTTTGTTTCCAAACACCCCGAATTGACATCAATTGTCGTTCTATTTATTAAATTCACCGTTATTTTTTTTGGGGTAATTTATCGTACATTTGCATATTTCAAAAAAAATCCGTAACTTTGCAAGCAAAATACAAACTCACAAACTCATTATCATTATGAAAACTCCTTCTCAATACCGCGCACAAGCGCGCGAGGTGCTCCAAAACCGTTGGGGCGAAGCTGCCATCATTCAAGTGGTCATACTCGGCTTAGCTATGCTATTCAGTGTCCCTGCTGCACTGGCTAGTATTTTCCCCGAATACGCTGCTTTGACCAACATGTCATCATTGGCTACGCTGCTCATCTTGCCTATCCAGTATGCCTTCTACAACGTGCTACTTCGTGCCCTGCGCAGCGAGGACGAGAGCTGGTGGAGTGCTACATGGCAAATCGTCAGCAAGCAGTTCGGCCGCTTCTTCTTGGCTGGATTATTGATTATGACCCTCACCGTGTTGATTGGTATCGTTACCCTCGGTATCGGTGCTATCATCCTGGCATATGCCTATAGCATGGTTCCATATCTGCTCTACGACTACCCTGAGCTCTCTACCCGAGAAGCAATGAAGATCAGTCGCGAGATGATGAGCGGACACAAGTGGGATCTCTTCATACTCGACCTCACTTTCATCGGTTGGATTCTACTTGCCATTCTCACCCTTGGTATCGGTGTTCTATTCATTGAGCCATACCAACAAGCTGCACATACTGCTTTCTACGAGGATCTTAAAAACGAAAAACTCATCGAGGAAACCGACGAACCTACCACTGCCGAATAATGAAAGCCATGATCTTTGCTGCGGGATTGGGCACACGTCTCAAACCGCTGACCGACAATATGCCCAAAGCACTAGTGCCACTCGCAGGCAAGACCCTACTCCAGTGGCAGATCGAGCGCCTCAAGGCGGCAGGCATCACCGATATCGTGGTCAATGTCCACCATTTTCCCGATATGATTATCAACTACTTACGCAACAACGACAACTTCGGTTGTCGTATCGCTGTAAGCGACGAGCGCGACATGCTGCTCGAAACAGGTGGCGGCCTACGCAAGGCTAAAGAATTACTAACCTCATCGCCTAATAGCCTTATCGCCTCATCGCCCATCCTCATCTGCAACGTCGATATCCTCTCCAACATCGACATCCCCACCCTGCTCAAGGCATATAATCCCGAGGAAATGGGCGTAGTGGTAGTCAGCCCACGCGATACGCAGCGCTATTTGCTCTTCGACAACACCAATCGCCTCTGCGGTTGGACCAACATCGCCACCGGCGAAGTCCGCCCCACTTCTCTCGCCTCATCGCCTAATAGCCTCATCGCCTCTCAATTAGCCTTCTCCGGCATGCAGGTACTCAATCCGCGTATCTTTGAGGTGATGGATAAGGTAGTAGCTGAGAAAGGCGACAAGTTCTCACTCATCGACCTATACCTCAGTATTGCAGAAAAAGAAATTCTCAGGGCTTTTATCCCCGAGAATTACCGTATGATGGATGTAGGCAAGATCGCCCAACTCTCCGAAGCTGAATCCTTCGCCGCCAGTCTTGCCTTTACGCGATAGGTTAGAGGCGAAAGGCACGAATCTACTTTGTTTTGGGTCACTAATGCAACGTCGTTGCATTCTTATGAGCCAAAAACAAAAGTTCACCTCGAATTGACATGAATTGACATTGCAATTGACACTAATTGTCTTTATTAATATCCCTGATTTTTATATATTTTTATAGCGAAGCGTATTTTTGTTTAAAACACCCTACCATCAACCCTCTGGCACGATCATCTGCAACGCCCCCTTCATGCAAGTCACCTGGCATGGACCACTCACGTCCATCACAATACCATCCGCCTCAAACGACTGATGCTTCTTGGTATGCATCAGTAGGTTATCTGATACAACGGGATGAACAAACGATAGTTCGTGCAGTTTTCCATTGAACAAGCGTGGTATTGCTTGTAGAATTTGCTTAAAGCTAGGTGGCATGATAAACATCGCATGCAGCACACCGTCGCATGGGTCAGCATCGGGATTCAGTTTCATACCACCACCCACATACGAACCATTTGCAATACTGGTGACAAACATCTTTCCCTCCACCACAGTCTTGCCATCCACGTCCAAACGCAAGTGCGGATTCTTATATTTCGTCAGCGACCAAATCAAAGCAAATAGGTAATTAACATGATGACTACCAATATAATACTTCAAACTCTCCGCATAGCGACAAGCCATAGGTTCAATACCAAACCCCAGTGAATTGATGAAATAGCGATGATGCTCAATGTTGTTGCGCCAATACGTCACGCAGCCCACATCAATCGGTTTAGAATGTCCTTGAAAGAATATATCCAACGAACGCTTAAAGTCTTTGTTCAGTCCCCAGTGGCGTGCAAAATCGTTGCCCGTACCACGTGGCATCAACCCAAATTGAATCTGCGCGCGTTGCTCTGGTGTCAGGTCTGCACGCATGATACCATTGATTACCTCGCTGAGTGTACCATCACCGCCTAATACCAGGATTTGTGTACAACCCTTCTCCTCCACTAGCTCGCGTGCGAGTTCTATCGCGTGGTTAGCATATTTCGTCACTCGATATATAAATGGCTGACGTCTTGCCTTCAGCAGTTTCCATAGGTATAGGCGTTGCGCACGAAAGGCTTTTTTACCAGATTTGGGGTTAATAATAATTCCTAACATAGTGTTTTACAGTAACTTATTAACAAATTCCTCTCCTATAAATCCACAAATACTCTGCAAAGGTAGCAAAAAAAAAGCATATATGCAAACATTTTCATCTAATACTACACAATTTCCACTTTTTTCCCCTCTCGCTCCCACCAATTAGACCAATTAGTCCAATCCCACCCGATAGTTCACTAAATTTTGTTTTGGGTCACTAATGCAACGTGTTGCATTCTTATGAGCCAAAAACAAAAGTTTACCTCGAATTGACATGAATTGACATTGCAATTGACACCAATTGTCTTTATTATCACCCCTGATTTTTATATATTTTTGTAGGGCGCAGCCCGTATTTTTGTTTAACAAAAAAAATCCATTTTGTTTTGGCTCACCTATGCAGCGTGCTGCATTCTTATGAGCCAAAAACAAAAGTTTACCTCGAATTGACATGAATTGACATTGCAATTGACACTAATTGTCTTTATTATCACCCCTGATTTATATATATTTTTATAGCGAAGCGTATTTTGTTCCCAAAAGGAATCACCGTAAACAAAAAAAAGACAACGCCCACATTGCTGTAGGCGTTGTCTTTCTCTTATTGCTCGTTCTTACTTGAAGTAAGCTGCAACTTTCTCGTTCTCAACGATTTCCTCTTGGAAGATGTAAGCACCCGTTTTAGGGCTCTTCACCATCTTGATGCACTTAGTGTGGTTACGACCTGCGTTACCAGTGTGCAATGTAGCGACCGCTTTCTTTGCCATAGTTCTAAGCCTTTCTTAATTTAGGGGTTAATTACTTGATCTCCTTGTGTACAGTGTACTTCTTGAGGATCGGATTGTACTTCTTCAACTCCAAACGATCAGGAGTGTTTTTGCGGTTCTTCGTTGTAATGTAGCGCGAAGTTCCTGGCATACCGCTGGCCTTGTGCTCGGTGCACTCCAAGATCACTTGGACACGTGCTTCTTTAGTTTTCTTTGCCATGACGATTCCTCCTTAGCATTCGTAAATTTTAATGTACCCTTTCGCACTTGCTTGCTTCAATGCAGCATCCAAGCCGATTTTGTTAATTGTTCTCAGACCAGCTGCACTCACGTTCAGCATGATCCATGCATCTTGTTCTACCCAGTAGAACTTCTTGTGGAACAAGTTCACATCAAACGTACGCTTTGTGTGACGTTTGGAGTGCGAAACATTGCATCCAACCATGGCTTTCTTGCCGGTAATTTGACAAATTTTTGACATTTTATTTAGTATTTTAGTTTATTTCACGTTAAAACCCACTGCTCCACCCCACATAACCCATTTATCCTCAACCACATACGCGTATTTCTTCCACAACCCAATCCATACTATACGCGAAAAATCGTGCAAAGTTACTACTTTTTTTTCACATGACCAAATGTTTTTGCATTTTTTTTGTAAAAAATCGCATTACACCCTATTTATTCCGCACGCGTTTGCGCGTACACGGATTTTTTCCTACCTTTGCGCTTTCGATAATACGCATTGGATTATGAAACAAATCTACACTTCTTTCTTAATACTCCTCATCGCCTTGCTGCCTCTGCGCCTCATCGCCCAGATCGACATGCAAGCGCACGTAGGCTCCGACGAAGGCAAAGAAGCCTATACTACTTACATCACCAAGCAAACCGCCTACTATACAGGCGATTATGCCTATACTACCCTCATCTCCCTCACCAACGACGCCCTCTTTGGCGCACTCAACACAAGAATGGGTGACCCATGCCGCCTCAATCAATCTGGCTATAACTACGACAATTTACGTGATAATTACAAGAATGTCGATCGCGACCTTAACACGTCTGATTATATCATCGGCTATTACAATGGCTACTCATTTGCTGGCGTATGGGACTCAGGTAAAACTTGGAATCGTGAGCACACATGGCCACAATCCAAGGGTGCAGACAGCGGTATAGACATGGGGCACGATATGCAATCGGTGCGCCCTGCTCGTGCTTCTATCAATTCGAGCCGTGGCAACACTGCTTATGGAGAGAGTGGCAGTTATTACGATCCTAACGAAATTTCGATAGACAACCCTAATTACAAGACCAGCAACCTCGGCACTTACCGTGGCGACTGCGCTCGTGTTATCATGTACGATTACCTCATGTACGGAGAAGCAGGAGGGTATAAAAATAGTTACCACAACGGAAAAGCCCAGTTGCTCAGCAAGTTTGGAACTGGCGGTCTATTCGAATCCCTCCACATCATGCTCAAGTGGCACCTGCAAGACCCACCATCACTCACCGAGATGGTGCGCAACGATGGTGCGCAAGACTACCAGGGCAACCGCAACCCACTCATCGACTATCCCGAATTGGCGATCCAAGTCTTCCTCGACGATGGCATCACCACCTACTCCGTCACCGAGTCATCCGCTGCCACCATGTGGCCAGCTCACCGCTACACCCTCTCCGACGGCTTCATCGCCTACCTCACCAACAGCGACGGCACCCACCCTGCCGAATCCGACTTTGAGGTCACTGGTGCTACCTATACCTACGACGCCTCCCTCGGACGCCTCACCGTCAGCAAAGTCACAGGCAACATGACCATCTCTGACGTCGCTGGCAGCACCCCTGACCCTGATCCAGAGCCTGATCCAGAGCCAGACCCAGCCACCTATACCGTCACTTGGATGGCTAACGGCGCGGTTTATCGTACCGCCACCTACAACACCAACGGCACACAAACCATCCAACTCCCCGCAGCCCCTACTGCATGCGCTGGCTACACCTTCATTGGCTGGACCTCTGAGGCGAATTATTCCAGCCCATTCTGTGCACCAGAAGACCTCTTCACCTCAGCAACACACAAGGTGACCGCCAACCTCACCTATTACGCAGTATTCAAGAAAAACTAACATCAACGCCTTATGAAACATTCTTTACGTCTTGTTCTATTCACCCTCATCGCCTTATCCCCTCTTCGCCTTACTGCCTCTATCGACATGCAAGCCCACGTAGCTTCCGACGAAGGCAAGGAGGCCTACACCGCCTATATCAACGAACAAAACGCCTACTACACAGGCGATTACACCTACGACCTACTCATCGCCCTCAGCGGTGACGCACTCTTTGGCCGTATCAACCAACTCATGGGCAACACCTGCAAACTCAACGCATGGGGTCTCGACTACGGCGACCTGCGCTACGCATACGTGGACGTTGACCGCGACCTCAACCGCAGTGGATATATCATCGGTTATTACGATGGCAAGCAGCTCGATGGAGATTGGGGTTCAGGATGGAATCGTGAGCATACTTGGCCACAATCCAAAGGTGCCAAAAAGGAGACCACCATGGGCCACGACATGCAGTCGGTACGTCCTACCAATACCTCCGTCAACTCTAGCCGTGGCAACGATGCGTATGGAGAAGGAGGCAGTTACTACGATCCTGATGATGAAATCAGCATCAGCAATAGCGCCTACAAACCCATCAACCTCGGCACCTACCGTGGTGATGCGGCACGCGTCATCCTCTACGACTACCTCGTGTACGGCGAAGCAGGCGGCAACAAGAACTCCCTCTACAACGGCAACGCACAACTGCTCAGCAAGTTAGGTAGTAGCGGCGTCTTTGAGTCAATTCACGTATTGCTCAAGTGGCACATGCAAGACCCACCATCACTCACCGAGATGGTGCGCAACGATGGTGCACAAGACTACCAGGGCAATCGCAACCCCATCATCGACTTCCCAGAGCTGGCGATTGAGGTATTTGCCAACTACAACAAGATCAACTGCTACAACGTCACCTACCACTTGGCTGAGGAGGTATCTCCTCGCTACCTACACACCCTCTCCGAGGGATTCATCACCTACCTCACCTGTGCTGACGGTTCGCACCCTGCACAAGTGACTGTCACGGGGGGAAAAGCAGAATACGACGCATCGCTCGGACGACTCATCATCACCAACGTGACGGGCGACCTCACCATCAGCACAGCCACCCCCACAATGGATATTACCGCGTCCTACACAGCACAAACCGATATATATAATATCGCTGGTAATCTGATAGTTAGCACAAGTGACATCCAATCCGCAATCGGTTCTTTGCCTGCTGGTATGTACATCATTCGCCAAGGCGAAACCACTCGCAAGGTCCTCATCCCTTAACCCCTCAAAACCTTTAAAGGGATTTACATACCTGTCGACAATTATTGCTGAATGAATTATTCTTTTGTTTTGCCCACCAATGTAGCGTGCTACATTCTTTTGGGGCAAAACAAAAGACAATCGTGATTTTTATATATTTTTGCAGGGCGTAGCCCGTATTTTTGTTATAAAAACAATCATTAAAACCTCCCCCTATCCTACATTTTTTTCATTTTTCACTCAATTTTCTTGCATATATGCATTATTCTTAGTACCTTTGTAGCGTCTTTTCAAAAGAAAACGGTTAAGACACTCTGTTTGATGAAGACAAAGCTTTGTATATCAGTAGCTTAAATACCAGACGTACATAGTCCAAACTATGCCGTCTGTATGTGTTATTTATATTGTACGTGCACGCCTACGCGTGCATACACATGAGACCAGAAGCAGATGACCGATCAGAACCACATAAGTCTATTCGAAGGCAAGCAAGTGCGCTACCTTTGGGACGAGGAGAAGCAGCAATACTTCTTCTCCGTAGTTGACGTTATCCAAGTCCTGACGGATAGCCCCCGTCCCCGCAAATATTGGAATGATTTGAAAACCAAATTAGAGACAGAGGGAAGTGAGTTGTCCGCAAATATAGGACAACTGAAATTACCCTCTTCTGATGGCAAGAAATACCTCACCGACGTAGCTACCACCGAGCAGCTCTTCCGCTTGATTCAGTCCGTGCCTAGCAAGAAGGCAGAGCCGTTCAAGTTGTGGTTAGCTGAGGTAGGACGCCAACGCTTAGAGCAGTTGCAAGACCCTGAGTTGAGCATTGAGCAGGCTATCCGCGACTATCGCCGTTTGGGCTATTCCGAGTCATGGATCAACCAACGCATCAAGACCATTGAGGTGCGCAAGGGGCTGACGGATGAGTGGAAACGTGGTGGCATGACTGAGGAGCGTGACTATGCGATACTCACGGATATCATCTCCAAGGCGTGGAGTGGTATGACCACCCGCGAGTACAAAGCGCATAAGGGATTGCGCAAGGAGAATTTGCGAGATAACATGACCAATGTGGAGTTGATGCTCAATGGTCTGGCGGAGGCAGCAGCCACCGAGTTGAGTCAGCGCGAGAACCCGCAAGGCTTCCAAGCCAATGCACAAGTCGCGCAGCGGGGTGGCAATGTGGCGCATGTCGCTCGCGAGCAGTTGGAGCATGAGTTAGGCAGGACGGTTATTTCCGACAAGCGTGCAGTGCATTTTACCACTCCGCCCGACGAACTACCGTTGGCCACTGGGGAAGAATAACCCTTCAGTCCAATCCGACTAATCAGTCTAATTAGACCAATTACTCCAATTGGACCAACAACCAACCGAAAAATAAACAACAAGGTTCAGAGCAAAGCGATGAAGGTTCCTGCCTTTACACTCTACACCTTACACCATACACTAGAACAGAATTTTAATAACAACAACGATATGACACAATCTACTTTTTCTGCCCAAGTGGCAAACAATCTCTTAACGCTATTGCAAGGGTATAGCAAGACTATACGCCTCTTGCTCGTCATGTTCCTAACCCTTACCGTCACCACAAACGCGTGGGCACAGACAAAGACCGACATTATGTTCGCAAAAGGTTTCGGAAGTTATACGACCAATTCCTTTTCTGCGGCAGGTACGGATAAAACTGCTGTTGCAAACTCAACCAATGCAACTTCTGTAAAATATGCGATGCAGGTATTCAATGGAAGTACTGGTGCTGTACGCGGAAATCAAAGTTCGGCAGCGAGTAATTTTAGTTGCCGTAACACAACAACTTATGATGGATATTATATTTCACAAGTATCGCTTACAGTAAGTGGAGGAACAATCGATGGTTCTACAAATAATAGATCAGTTGTCTATTTTGGATCCACTGCATATAGTAATCCTAATACCACAACACCTAGTGGTACAGCAACAAAGGCATCTCCTGCCTCAAGTGGACAAGCCACATTGACATGGACTAATACGAACGAAGATGTATCTTATTTCATTTTGTATAATCTAAAAACTTCAGGTACGGCTCTTTCTGCAAATGCAACAAACTCTTTGAAAGTTGTTTGGACAAAAAAAACTGCTGCTACCCCTTCTTACACTGTCACAGCCACAAGTAACAACAATAATTACGGAACGGTTTCTGTGAGTGGTACAACTATCACTGCAACTCCTAAAGACGGCTATCGTGTTAAAAGCGGTGATGCAGGCTATACTGTGACAAGTGGTACAGCGGTTGTCACTAATAATGGTGATAACACCTTTAGCGTTACTCCCTCTTCAAATTGTACTATAACCATCAATTTCGAAGCAATCCCTAAATATACCGTCACATGGAATGTGAATGGTGAAGTATATGAAACAACTCAAGTTACAGAAGGTAGCAAACCTACTTTCCCTGCAACTCCAAGCAGTTGTGATGTTACTAGTAACACCTTCTATGGTTGGACAACTGCCACATGGGATGGAAAAATAGATAATATCAGCGAAAAAACGATATACACTTCAGCCAACAATATGCCTGCGGTGAATGGTGCTATTACCTACTATGCTGTCTTTGCAACAAAAGGAGCTGGTGGAGGAACTGCTTTTGATGGTACTTCTGGTGGCGACTTCAAGATATATGCACTTGTTGAAGGAGAGAAGAAGTATTTAAAAGGAACGGGTAGCAAAATATCGCCAGTAGGAGAATCTGAAGCTACAGAATACACATTTACAAAAATAAGTGATGGTGTCTTTTCTATAAAGACAGGTACTACTTATCTTACTTACGCTTCAAGTACAAATCTAGGAACAAATAACTCCGCCTATAGTTGGACTATCTCCAAAGGTACTAAGGGTAGTTGGCGTATTGCCTCTACAGATACTCCCGCTAGAGGTATTGTTTATCGTGCAGCTTCTTATAATCAATTCGGTGGTTATGCCACAAACAATATAACAGCAGACGGAACAGAATACTACGATGTTGAAATTGGTGGTGGTTCATCAGTATCATTTTCTGGCTATATCACCACTTGCGCTGCTGACGACCCTTGCGACGCATTGCAAGCACCAAACGTAACGGCTACAGTTACTGCAAACTCTATCACTCTCTCATGGGCTGCTGTAGATGGTGCTACATCGTATAATATCTACAACTATACTACCGAAGACTTAGATGAAACTACCAGTTTGACATATACCTTTACAGGATTGAGCTCCGAAACCGAATACGAATGGGGAGTAGAATCAGCTAAAGATGAATGTTTTAAGGAAACTCGAGGAACAACAATTACCCTCGCAGAAGCACCTAAAACCTACACCATTACCTTCGAAGCTAATGGCGGTACTAAAATCGATAAAATCACAGATGCAACCACCCTCCCTAACCCACTACCAACCACCAAACGCGATCATTACACCTTCGTAGGTTGGTATATGGATGAGACATTCCAAACTCAAGCTACAGCAGGAGCAACGATCAATGCAAACACCACACTCTACGCCAAGTGGACTCCTATCACATATACCGTAACCTTTGATGCGGGTTCTGGCTCATGTGATACTGAAACCAAACAAGGCGACTTCGAAGCAGGTTTTACCTTACCAACTGCAACTCCTTGTGACTATGCCTCTACTAATGGTTGGAGCTTCGAAGGTTGGAGTGAGACCACAGTATCAGAGACTACTGTACGCCCTGCCATTCACACAGGCAACTACAAACCAACCAAAAACATCAAGCTCCATGCTGTATATGCAAAGACTGGCGCCGCTCAAGGTGGAGCAGGCGAGTTTATCCTTTCACTGCAATACGGAGGCACTACCTACTACGTAGGACAAACTTTCAACAATAGTAAATTATCAGCAGAAACAAATCAAGCCAATGCTGCTTTATTCACTATAGAAGATAACTATTTGCACTACGAAGGCGGATATATTAGCCACGTAGACACAACCAATTCCCCAGATATAACTAAACAGGCAGACAAAGCAAATGCACAAGCGTGGACTATTATAGAGGAAGCCAACACCATCATCTTCACCTCTACAGCAGACGCCACACGCGGACTTGGATTCAATTACAACAATGGTTCCCCTCGCTTCGCGGCATACAAGTTAAACGAAAAGGACGGAGAAACAATCAAATACCCTTCTACCTTCACCAAAACCTCCGTCAGCGGTGGAGACGTACAAGTAACCACCTACAACAGCAATCCTTCTTGCGAAGCTCCTGTTGACCCAAAATGGGAAGATGCAACTATTAGTCATGCTGCAATCCAAGTTGTGTGCGGCAGCAAGACACTTCTCAGCGCAGCCGATCCTAATGGTCCTGCTACCATTAGCTTCAGCGGTACTGATTTAGTAAATTCAGTAACAGTTACTGCTTCGGATGGTTTCTTCGTTTCAACATACAAAACTAACGACGCTAGCTATACTTCTTCAGTTACTGTAAATCCTGTTGCTTCTGGTGATAATAAAGGCAAAATCACACAACAAGTTTACGTCATCGCTCAAGCCCCAGCACAATCTGATGATTTCACAGGAACCATCACCCTTACTGGTGCAGACATCACAAATGGTTCACAAGTAATCAACGTCACCGCAGCAGTCACCTGCACCCAATACACCATCACTTGGAGTGTAAGTGGTGATGAAACTCAAAAAACCACTTTCTATGCGGGAGGTGAGTGGACGTTACCAGAAGATCCTACTTTTGATTGCAACGGCAGAGTATTTGTCGGTTGGACCAATAATGAAATCGTACAACCACAGGATATCGCTCCAAATGTCCTCTATAAAGAACAAGGCGAATTCCCTACAATCGAAAGCGATATAACATTCTACGCTGTATTTGCGCAAGAAGGTACTGGCGATGGCAGTGGAACAACCACTGTAACCGATGTTCTCAATCGTGACCTAACAGGAGTAACATCCACAAACACATACTCCGATTGGTCTGGTAAAACAGCAACGTCTTCCGCCGTTTATGCCGGAAATAGTTGTGGAGGAAACTCTTCTATCCAACTACGTTCAGACAAAAGTTCTGCAGGTATTATCACTACAACATCAGGCGGTAAAGCACGTAAAGTAACTGTAGTTTGGAATACAAGCACAACACAAGGTCGTGTATTGAATATTTATGGTAAAAATTCAACATATTCTGCTGTTACTGAATTGTATGGAAATAATGCAGGTACATTGATTGGGAATATCAAATATGGCACTTCTACCGAATTAATCATTTCGGACGATTATGAATACATTGGTATTCGTTCCAATTCAGGTGCTATGTACCTTACCAGCATCTCTATACAATGGGAAACTGATGGCGAAGGCGATGGTAATGCCACCACTTACACCAGTTACACCACCTCTTGTGCTGATGTCAAAGCCATCCGCATTGTAGAGCCAACAACTAAGACCTTCAACGAAGGTGATAAGTTCGTATTTGATGGCAAAGTTTGGGCTATCAACAGCGACGATAGCGAAACGGATGTCACAAATTCTCCTTTGGTTCATTTCGATGTTGATATGCACAAAGTAGGCGAACAAACCGTAACAGTTTCTTACTTAACCTTTACTGCGACCTACAAAATCACCATCAATGCCGTAGATAAATGGCAAATCACATGGAACGTGAGTGGAAAAACCAACACTGGTATTGGTCCTCGCGAAGTAGTACAAGGAAAAACTATCGGTGAGTGCAGCAGCACTGGCGACCTCCAGATTCCAGAGGTACCAGCTAGCTGTGAAGGCAAGGTATTTATGGGTTGGACGGAGAGCAGCTCCGTACCTGAAGACGGCGTAGGTATTGAATTTATTACCAAGAATACTGTCCCTGCTGGCAATATGACCTATTACGCAGTATTCGCAGAAGGTAGCGACGGTGGTAGCGGCAACTACGAAAAAGTAACCGCTTCACTCACAGATTACTCAGGCGAATACCTCATCGTGTACGAAACTGAATCATTGGCTTTCAATGGCAAATTAACCACTTTGGACGCAGCAACAAATACCATTAGCGTAACGATTAGCAACGATGCTATTGTAAACAACGATAACACCAATGCTGCTAAATTCACTATTGCCAAAGCTACCGATGGATATACCATCAAATCTGCAAGCGGATATTATATTGGTCAGACATCCGATGCCAACGGACTGAATGCCAGCACATCAACTGCTCACACCAACACCATCTCTATTGCAGATGGTAATGCCAATATTATTAGTTCTGGCGGAGCATATTTGCGATACAACGCCACCTCTGGACAAGAGCGTTTCCGCTATTATAAATCAACCTCATACACTGGTCAAAAACCTATCGCATTGTACAAGAAGTCTGATAGTTCAGCATCTTACACCGATTATACCACAGGATGTCATGATGTTACTATTACCTACTACGGTTTCAAGGGAGGTTATACAGATCTATGCGATGGAAGTGACCTCAATGTAATCACACAACGAGTTAACTCCTCACACACCATCCCTACCTGCACTGAGATTACCGACCCTACTGATTTAGGTCGTACATTCCTCAACTTGTGGAAGGATCAAAATGGTAAAGAGCACAAACCTGGTGACAGCTTCATTGTAACACAAGACATCACCCTCTACGCACAATGGGCATTGAACACATCAGGGAACACCACCCTGCCTACTGACGTAGAAGACCTCGCTACTACCGACGTCGTAGTTACAGGCGGAACAACCCTCACCCTCAAAGCAGGTACTACCACCATCAACTCCCTCACCCTCAAAGGCGGTTTGCAAGAGAACGGCACATACGCTATGCCTATTGTTAATATCCCTACAGGTGCTACCTTAGTAAGAAACAACAACAAGATCAACCTCGACCTCAAAGTCAACAACAATAGCTACTACCCATTCGCAGTACCATTTGAGGTAGCGAATACTGCAGCTAACGTAAACTACATCAATACTACCCTCAAAGAATATGCAAATGCTAATAATGGCTACGGGAAGTACTACCGAATCCTTGAGTACAACGGAGCTTTACGTGCAGAAAAGGGAGTAAATAGTGATGAAAACTGGGTACACGTTGGTCGTACCGATGTGAAACTCATGCCGGGTAAGGGTTACGCTATCTCAGCGGTACCAGCAGCTGGAGATGATACCGTCACCATCCGTATCACCATGAATGTGGACAACGCATGGTTAGCAAATGGCGAACAAGAATCTATCACAGTTAAGGAGCAAACCACTACCCGCAACCAAGTTACCGTTACCGCTCACACGGGCACAGCTGCAGACAAAGACATCTGCAACGCAGGATGGAACTTCGTTGCCAACCCATATCTAACCAACTTTACAACCAACAATTATATTACTGGTGTAGAATATATCGGAGGTGAGATTATCGTAAGTAATGGTCAATTTGTGAAAGACGGAACTGAAGTTCCATACGTTACCATCCCTAATGCTAATATGAGTTGGTACGAGCAACGCCGTGTAGAGGATGCTATACTCAGCCCTATGTACAGTTTCTTCGTACAGATCGCCGAAGGTGGCACCATGACCTTCACTACTGATGGTCGTCAGCAGGCACCTGCTGCACTACGCGCAAGCACCGAGCAAGCCAACCCAAGTTTCGAGGCAGACATCGTTATCCTTAACAACCAAGAGCAAGTAGCTGACCATACAGGACTCGTGATCAACGACCGTTGGACCCCAGCTTATGAGATTGGAGGCGACCTCGAGAAAATGTTCGGTAATGCCAACAAGACCGCTATCTACACCCTCAGCGGCAATACTCGTTTAGCATACAACGCACTCTCATACAACGATGCGCTCGTAGCAATACCTATAGGATTCCGTGCACAAGCAGATGGCGAATATACCATACAGTTGCGCAACACCGAAGATATCGTAGGCGTAGAGAGCATCGAACTCAAAGACCTCTACAACAACCAGACTACCAACTTGCTCTACACCGACTATACGTTCTATAGCGATGCTACACAAGAGGATAGCAGATTCGTAGTATATCTCGTTCCACAAAAGAACACTCCTACCGACATCTCCACTATCATCAATGGTAACACTGAAAATGGAAAAATCATATTCAACAACCATTTATATATCATCCACAACGGAAATATATACAACGGAGCTGGACAAATGGTGAAATAATATACTATACGAAACTGAACACTACAAAAAAGACAACGTGATATGAAAACTAAACTATTAATATTCATCTGTGTAACTATCTTTTGTACAGCTAGCAATATTGCTATGGCACAAACATATGCCAACGGCGACCATGCTATTCAATCGCCTAACATGCAAACGGCATTGCAAACCACTAGCAATATACCAGTAGGCAGTGATGTAGTAGCACCCATGGCTTCTACCACCTACGACCAAACATCTGGTAGCGCTCCGTTCTCCAACCGTCGCAATGCTGGCGACGACCCATTTGGTGGCGGTACACTACCAGACAAGCCAGCAGAACCAGGTACACCTGTAGGCGACATGCCTTGGGCATTGCTGTTCATCCTTGCAGCGGGATATGCAGTCTTCCGCACCCACCGCATCGATCAATTAGACTAATCAGGCATTAGTGCATATCTATTTTGCTTTGCTCATTTGGAAATAAGTTCCATCTATGAGCAAAGCGAAATCAATTTTTGTTCGGCTAATCGAACATTACCACATCGCACAAAAACATAACGCGAAGTACATAACATCGCCCACGGCGCCACAAAAAAGCATATTAACAAGAAAACTCATACCATTATGATTAACGTCTCCACTTACACCAATGTAGCAAATAGTTTATTAAGGGTATACCAAGGGTATACTAAAGGTATACGATTCTTACTCATCATGTTCCTAACCCTAACGGCAAGTACTGCGTGGGGTGAGACCCTAACATTAAACAATCTTGGTGCTTCCCTTACTAGCACATCTAATTCGACAATTAGTACGACAACTATAACTGCAACAGGTGACAACAAAAGTTCGTACACCATCAATTATTTGCAATGTAAGAAGCAAACTAATGGTTCTTCACATGCAATGTTATTAGCCAAATCAACAGGTGCCTTTATCTCGAATAAAACGGCTATGCCAGGCAATATAAAGAGTGTTACAGTATATGTATTAACTGGTGCTGCAGGTAAAACTACTTATCATTGTGCGTTTAGCACAACTGAGTGTACAAGTGCTTATATTACTGGAAGTACAGCAGTTAACATAACAGGTGGAAATAGTAATAAATACACATGTACAGTGTCTAATGCGAAATATTTTTGTATTTCGTTGGGAAACACAAACAACGGTCAAGTCTATAAATTGGATGTTGAGTATGAAGTAGATACTCCTCCTTCTTGTACCACAAACCCAACCGTTTCTGCGGGTAGCCACAGCAATGTTACAACTACTACAGCAACAGTATCTTGTACAAATGGTATAACCTCGCTTGGTTCTGCGGGTTGCTCCATTACAAGTTATGGCTTTGTTTACGGGACAACGGCTAATCCAACAACCAGTAATACTAAAGTGCAAGTGGGTACAACATACACAACTACAAGTACTGCCTTCACTAGGGAACTTACTGGTCTAACGGCTAATACAACCTACTATGTTCGCCCTTATGCAACTAACGGCAATGGTACCGCTTATGGAACACAAACTAGTTTCAAAACATTAGAGCTTCCTAAATACACCGTCACCCTCGTGCCAGGTTCTGGCACTTGTGCTGCATCCGTAACCGAAACCTCTGCTGGTGCAGGTGTCACATTGCCTACTCCTACATTGGATTGTGGTGATTGGGAGTTCGCAGGTTGGAAAACAAGTTCTGCAGTTACTATAGAAACAACGACAGAGCCAACCCTTATCCCTGCTGGTACATACTCACCAACATCCGACATCACCCTCTACGCTGTTTACCAAAGAACAGAGACCACCAGTGGTGGCGGAGGTAGTGGAGATTATAAACTTGTAACATCAGCTCCGACTGATTGGAGTGGTACTTATTTGATAGTTGATGGTACTAGTAAGAATTGTTTTAACGGAAGTCTTACTACACTAGATGCAGGTGGAAACTATACATCTGTTACAATTAGTGATAACACAATAACCTCTAACACAACCACAGATAGTTATTCTGTTGCTATTTCAAAAAGTACTACAGATGGAAAATATTACATAAAAACTGCCAGTGGTTACTATATAGGTTCCACTGCAAGCACTTCGAGTGATGGTAATGAATTAAAATCATCAACTTCCACCAAATACGATAATTCTATCAGTATTAATTCTAATGATGTAACTATTAAAGGTCCAGATCATATTTTGAAGTTCTTCTATCAATCAGGACAATCTTGGAGATTCCGTTATTATAAAAGTACTACCACACAAAATGTTAGGTTACCACAATTATATAAAAAAAGTAGCGGTAGCAGCACAACAACCTACTACCATTCTACTCCTGATTGTGGTACTCCTACCCCTACTCCAACATTAACCGTAGATCCAACCACGTTAGCATTTGGAAATGTTACTACCAACACTTCCATACAAAAAACATTTACTATAACTGGTTCTAACTTAACTGCTAACGCAACATTGGTTTTGTCGGGAATAGATCCAGGAATGTTCCATGTGAGTTCAACATCAGTAACTCCATCTGCAGGTAGCATTAATCAAACTATTACTGTCACTTACACTCCTACCACAACGGGTAGTCATAATGCAACATTGACAATTTCTTCTACAGGTGCAGAGAGTAAGACAGTTACACTATCTGGTACTGGTCTTGCACTAGCAGCAAAGTATACCGTAACTTTCAATGCTGGTTCTGGAAGTTGCTCAACTACATCTTTACAAGAAACATCTTCTGGTGCTGGCGTCACACTACCAACAGCTAATCCTCCCGCTACTTGTGCTACAGATGGTTGGAAATTTGCAGGTTGGTGGACAGAAGCAGTAACAGAAACAACCACATCCCCTGGTGAACTCTTAACTGCTGACTCGAATTACAAACCAGCAAGCGACTGCACTCTCTACGCAGTTTATAGTATCACAGAAAGCAATGGCGGTGGAGGAAGTAGCGAGATAACACTTCTCCCCTCTTCATTTGAGGATAAAGGTACTAACAATTACGGATCAGGAGTTGAACGCACAACAACGGTGAATGACGTTACGTTTGGTGGGCATTATATCACAGGAAACCAAACGAATACTCCTAGCGGTGCAACACAAAATAAATATCTTCAATGTAGAGCCAATGATGCAACAATCTATAACAAAACAGCATTACCTGGTAAAATTACCCAAATCGTTGTTAATCAGTATGACGCAAAGGCCTTTAGTCTGTATTGTGGTTCAACGCAACTAATGGAATCTGATAATGTAGATAGCTCACAAAACCCTTCTGGAACGAAAATAACAGATGTTTCAGCAGCTACTACTATGACATGGAATGTAGATGATGATTACACGTTCTTTGCTCTTAAAAAGGGAAGTAATGCAGGTTATGTAACATCAATCGTCATAACATATTCAGGCGGTGACTCTACCACAACCTACAATAGCAATCCTGTTTGCGTAGCAAGTTACTCCATTACCTACGATTTTGCAGGCGGTACAGGTAGTCACTGCTCTAACACCAGCGTACCACAAGGTGACTCTTACACCATTTGCGACGAAGCACCTACCAGAGAGGGACATACTTTCCAGGGTTGGTCAGATGGCACAAGCACCTATGCTGCTGGCGCAACCATCACTCCATCAAGCGATGTCACTCTCACAGCTGTATGGAAAGCAAACACCTACACAGTAACTTGGAACAACAATGGTGATACAGATGAAGTGACTTACAACCACGGAGATGCACTCGTAGTACCTACTGCCCCAGCATCTTGCGATGGTGTGAAAGAGTTCGTGGGCTGGACCACTCATAGCGGTTATTATCACGCCACCACAGCACCAGACGACATCTTTACTACCAAAACTACTCCAGTCACTGCTACTGCCACTTACTACGCAGTCTTCGCCACACCTGGAGCAGGCGGTGCAGAGTTTGTGCTCGGCGAAAGCGGAACATTCAAGATGTACGCCAATGTAGATGGCACAAACCATTATGCACAAGGTGGCGTAAGTAGCAGTAAACTCAGTAGTACTACAGATATTCTTACTGCCTCAGATTATACATTGACCTATGCTGATGGCTCATATACTATTAAACAAGGAACAAGTACTATAGGACATA
Source organism: Paludibacteraceae bacterium (assembly GCA_045612525.1). GTDB lineage: Bacteria > Bacteroidota > Bacteroidia > Bacteroidales > Paludibacteraceae > Colicola. The sequence continues at coordinate 46,914 of JAZKZF010000016.1, forward strand.
GTTCTAGCACAAATTTGACAAGTACTACAGTCAGTACATGGACTATTTCCGAAGGCGCTAATGGTTCATGGCGCATTACATCAGACAAAGATAACTCCCGTGCCCTATCCTATAGTGCAGAAGCAAACGCGTTCAAAGCCTATGCGACAAGCAACCTAACAGCAGGAAATGAGACCTACTTCGACATTGAATTTGGTAGCGGTAGTGATGCTCACAGCGACTATACCACAATTTGCCAAACTGTAGAAAGCATTGAGATTGCTAACTACACAACCGAGTTCTTCGTTACAGATGAATTTGCATTCGGTGGTACTGTCACAGCCCATTTCGATGGAGGTGGAACGCAAGACGTGACTGCCCTAGCACATTTCTCTGGCTATAACATGAATGTTACTGGCACCTACACAATCACAGTAACTTACATGGGTGCAACTGCCACCTATGAGATTACAGTCAAACCTCTCGACAACGCATGGGTACTTACATGGAACGTCAGTGGCAAAACCAACACAGGCTTAGGCCCTCGCTCAGTAACCAAAGGCTCTGCCATCGGAACATTACCTACTCCTGTAATACCTGATGCATGTGCAGGTAAGACATTCATGGGTTGGACAGAGAGCAATGTCGTTAATTCAGATGGCAGTGGCATTACCTATATTACAAAAGAAACCGTACCAACCGCCAATACCACCTACTACGCCGTATTTGCTACAGTCAACAACTTCTGTACACAAAAGCCAATTGACCAAATCGCCTCTGGTTCAAAAGTAGTTATCGTGGCTGTCGCTTCATTGGATGCGGGTGGCACTACTGGAAAAGCCATTTCTTCACGAACTGCAGCTGATGGCAACAACCTTGCGAGCGATGACGTTTTTGTTTTAGACGAACAAATCAACACTCCTCATTCTACATGCGTTTGGACATTGACACGAGAAAGTGGAAAATACATCTTTACACAAGATGGAAAATACCTAAATGCTATTGTAGATCCTGACAAAACTACCAGCGGTTTCTGTAAATTCAATTCGACGAAAGACACATGGACTATCAGCGAGAGTTCTACAAACACATACCGCATGTTAAGTAGTAACCAAAACAAATATGTAGAATGGTTTACTGCAACTGGAGTATTCAAAGTATTCAATGTAGCCAACACATTTGGTACATTTGACATGCAATTCTTTGTTACAGCAAACGCAAATGGTGGCGCCGACATCACCGACTACACTACTGGTTGCGCAGAGTACACCATTACCTACTATGGTTTCCGTGGTGGTTACTCAACATCAAGCAGCAGCGATGGTACCATCGTATTGCCTGTCAACTCATTGCATACCGTTCCTAACTGCGGCGATGTAGTAAAAGACCATACCAACCTCGGGCGTGAGTTCTTAAATGTATGGATGACAAAACCACACGGTGGACACACCTTCAAACCTGGCGACACCTTCATCCTTACCCAAGATACTACCCTCTACGCACAATGGAAATTAGAGACCAACAGCGATCTCACTACCCTACCAACCGATATCGAAGACTTGGCTGGTACCGACGTCTATGTATATGGAGGTAAGACACTTAATATCCAACCAGGCACCACCACCATCAACTCCCTCACCCTCAAGGGCGGTATCCAAACAGACGGTAGCTACCAAATGCCTAGTGTATGGGTACCAGAAGGCGCTACCTTGGTAAGAAATAGCAACAAGATTTATCTTGATTTGGTCGTTAATGCCAAGACTTGGTACCCATTTGCAGTACCATTTGAAACCAAGAATACTTCCGATATACATTATCTTCATCCAGACATGAGAGAGGCTGCCACCTATGGTAAACACTTCGACATCAAGACCTATGATGGTGCACGTCGAGCTGATGTGGGCGAAGATAAAGCGAATAACTGGGTACGCCTAAAGCGCCATACTACTGAAGAGCCAGTGAGCTTCAAACCAGGTGTAGGTTATATCATCTCTGCGATGGCATATCCTGGCACTGACACCGCTACTATCCGTATCCCAATGACCGTGCCTAACACGTGGTTCGCTAATGGCGAACAAGCTGTAGTAGGTACCACCGAGCGAAACACCATGACTGTCACCGCTCACACTGGCGCAGCTGCCACCGAACACCAACGCCACGCAGGATGGAACATGGTGGCTAACCCATACCTCTCCAACTTTACAGGAGGAGGTATTGATGCAACCAACGGACTAAACTATATAAATGGTGAACTCATCATCAACTCTGGATTTAGCTACGGCGGAGAAGCAGTGCCATACGTTACTATTCCTGCATACGACTTCTCATACTACACCGCCCACAAACTCAGCGACATCAAGCTTAGTCCAGAATATAGTTTCTTCGTACAAATAGGCACTTCAGGCACAATGAATTTCACCATAGAAGGACGCCAACAAGCTCCTGCCGCATTGCGTTCCAACATGGATAACCCACGTATTGAAACCGACATTGTGATTAGTCACAACCAACAAACGGCGGATCATACGGGACTAATTATTGACGATCGCTACACTACAGCATACGAGATCGGTGCCGACCTAGAGAAAATGTTCGGTAGCGCATACAACACCACTATCTACACCCTTGGAAACGATGTCAGACTAGCATACAATGCTCTATCACACATCGAAGCTACAATACCTATCCCACTAGGATTCCGTGCGGAAACAGATGGCGAATATACCATCAGTCTCACCAACCCAGAAGATATACTCACCGTAGAAAGCATCGTATTACAAGATAGTTACAACAATACGACCACCAACCTATTACTCAACGACTATACCTTCTACACCGACCGTACACAAGATGATCAACGATTCGTAGTATATATCGTGCCGCACAACAATGCTCCTACCGACATATCTACAATCATTGATAATGACACTGAAACTAGAAAAGTAATCCACAATCATCGCTTATACATCATCCACAACGGACATGTATATGACGGGGTTGGACAAACCATCCAATAAAAAGACTTTTCTACCAAATAGATATATTAACGATTTAGCATTTTATACGATATGAAAATCAAATATTATATACTCGTTTCAGTTGTTGTGATTAGCGTAATAGCTATCATGTGCATCAGTCAGAAATTGATATTTTCATCTTCTGTTCAATATAGTACTACCTATGCTACGGCTTACAACATCAATGCCAATACTGCTGCTTATCGCAGTACGCAACCGTTCTCTTCCGTTACGCCACGCTATAATACCACGTATGCAAACCCTACCCATATTACCTTCCATACGGATGTGGCAGCAACACAAGGTAGCGTATTCTCCGATCACACGTTTGCTACTCCACAAATGCACACCTTTGGAGAATCTGCTATAGGTACTCAATTCACGAATACCAACACCTTCCACGCCAATTCTAACAACAATATCACTAATGCATTAGCAATAAACATACCACATATGCCTACCATTCACAACACCCGTGCCACTGACACACATACCACAACCGCCAATGCGCTGGCTGCTGCATCAGCACCCGCAGCCCATGCACCTTACAAAGCGCGTAGCATTGCCATGCTATCCAACAATATCACAACCACTGGTTCTGCCACAGTTGCATCCATAGCTATGACCACCTACGACCAAGGATATAGCATCAGCAATGGTATCAACAACCGCCACAATGCCATTGATTTAGGAGACGGGGATTTGCCAGAAAACCCAATCGAACCAGGCACACCAGTAGGTGACGTACCTTGGATATATATCCTATGCTTATCCCTTGCTTATGCCTTGCTGAAATACCGCAAGCGTATAGCTACCCTGTTTATACTCTGCATAATAGCCTCCACTTCTTTTGCCGTACCCGCTTACCGTGGATGGCAAACCAAAACGCAACCCGACGGCTCGACCATCGAAGTACGACTAACGGGTGACGAGTTCCACCACTACTGGCAAGACCAAGCAGGCAACGTGGTCAAATGCGACTCGCTGGGCTACTGGCGCGTGGTGGAGAGCCAACCTACTCCTGCCACCATCAAGGCTCGCCGACAAGCATCAGCCATGCTCCAGTCGCGCCCCCAAAAGGCAGTAGGAGCACCTAACCTCGCCCCACGAGGATTGGTCATCTTGGTGAATTTCAAGGACACCAAGTTCAATGCCTCCAACACCCAAGTAGCGATGAACGAACTGATGAATAGCAGCAGCTATACCTACAACGGTGCTACAGGTTCGGTACGCCAATTCTTCTCCGACCAATCCGACACACTATACACCCCCGAATTTGATGTAATCGGTCCTGTCACCTTGACCAATAATGTTGCTTACTACGGTGGCAACGATGCCAGCGGCAACGACGTATTGCCGGGCGACATGGTGGTGGAAGCATGTAGCATCGCCAATGCCAGCTATGGTGTGGACTTCACAAAATACGACAACGATAGCGACGGCGAAGTGGACTTCGTATATCTCATCTATGCAGGTAAGGGCGAAGCAGATGGCGGAGCTGATAACACGATCTGGCCGCACAACTGGAATCTTGAAAGTGCATACTACTACGATAACTGTACCTATGCCCAAAACGCACGCCGCTTCGATGGCAAGTATATCAACAACTATGCTTGCTCGGGTGAGCTTAGTGGAGCTGGTGCACGCACAGGTATCGGTACCATCGCCCACGAGTTTGGACACGTAATAGGTCTGCCTGACCTATACGACATCGACTATGGTCAGAACTACGAGGACGAAGCTACACCGGGCGCATGGCATATCATGGACGGTGGTTCGTATAACAACGATGGTAAGACCCCACCTAACTACACCATCTACGACAAATACTTCCTCGGTTGGAAAACACCTATCAATCCTGGTGCCACTGCCCAAAACCTCTCGCTCATCGCCAATGGACAAAGTGGATATCAAGGCTATCAAATTGCATCAAGCAACTCCCTACTCGATGCCACCAGTACCACTACGGCATACTATATCGAAAACCGCCAACAATCAGGTTGGGACAAATACCTACCAGGACACGGATTGGTGATTTGGAAAATCATGTACAACCAATCAGTATGGAATGATAATGCTCCCAATGCCACACCTGGCACTATACGCTATGCAGTAGTCTCTGCTTCAGGTGCTACCACCAAGATCGGTACTGCTTCCGACCCATTCCCTGGTACCAAGAAAGTTACCCGTTGGGAAGGTGTAAGCAGTAAACCATTGCTGAACATCACCGAGAGCGGAAGTGTCATCACACTCACCTATATAGATGATGCCGAATGTCATAGTGTCCTCACCAATGGCACTGCATGTACCATCACCCCAAGCAACGACTGTGTGGCCAATGGTGCTACACTCACCGCCAATATCACACCTACCGATGCCAGCTACGATATTACATCCGTCAGCGTGAAATTAGGCAGTACCACTTTGACCAAGGATACCCACTATACCCTATCCAACAACAATCAGTTCATCACCATCAAGGGCACAGCTATCACTGGCGATGCAAACAACACCATCACCATCACGGCTACTGCCACCAAAGCGCGATGGAACTACGAAGTACTCTACGAGAACGCTACCGTCAGCAGCGAAACAGGTGCAGTAGCCAAAGGCGCTACAATCACCCTCACCGTAACACCTGCATTGGGATATGTGCTGACCGAAGAAAATATTGAGGTAGAGATAGGAGGAGTAGCAAAAGACTTTACCTATAGCGGCACCACCCTCACCATTCCTAATGTAACGGGTGATGTGGCTATCTACATCATGCCAGAGATTGACCCTGAGAACGCCATCACCTTCACGCGATTGACCAATACCGCCATGCTACAAGCGGGTGCAAAGTGTATTCTGGTATATGCCGAAACACCAGCCGTAGCAGGTGAACTGGTCAACAGTACCTATCTCGCCAGTGTAACAGAGGGCTTCACCGTCAACGGCACTGAGATCACTACCCAAAAGACCAATACCGATATCTCTATCTTCACCTTGGGAGGAAGCACAGGCGCATGGACACTCACCAATAGCGAAGGAAAGAAACTATCGGGTACAACTTCTGCACTGAAATGGGATGATACCAACTCTACTTGGACTATCGCTGTAGGTACCGACGGCAAGACGCAAATAGGATTAAAGGCAGATGGTACACTGCTGCAATACAATGCAAGCAGCCCTCGTTTCCGCACCTATACTTCAGCACAAAAGGGATTGTACTTATACATCAGTCAATCGGGAGAGATTGTGAAGCAAGATCCTGTGATTACTTTCACTAAGACAGGCAATCAAACCATCAAACTCAACCAAACACTCTCCAACCCTGCTACCTCTACCTATGGTACAGTGACCTACTCTTCATCTGATGAAACGACTGCTACCGTCAACAGCAGTGGTGTAGTCACCCCTAAGAAGGCAGGTACAGTCACCATCACCGCATCCGTGGCTGCTGGTACCTACAACAATGCTGCATCCAAATCTTACAAAGTGACTATCCAAGCCCTAACACAATATACCGTAACATGGATGGCAAGCGGTAGTCAGCACGCCGTTGTCACCTACACCGAAGGCGACAAACTGGCATTGCCCGCTAATCCTACTGGCTGCTCTACGAGAGAATTTGTGGGGTGGATAGCTGCAAACAGTTACTCCCACGCAACCGTAGCACCTGAGTTTATCACACCAGGTAGCACAGTAGATGCCAATGCCACCTATTATGCAGTATATGCATTGAAGACAGCTGGTAATGCCAACTCCATCACCGTTAAGCAATCGTCCTTTACCGCAGTGGCTGCTTCCATGGATAGCTATATATCCTATGCTGCAGAACAAGGTACAGCTACGAGTGCACCTGGCGTATATAGCAATATCATCCGTATCTACCAAAACGGTGGTATCTTGAATGTCAATGCCAAGACGGGCGCCAAGATCACATCAGTGACTATCGGTTCGAGCATGGCTACCTTTGTGACCTACAAAGTAGATGCTGGTAGCGAAAGCAGCGCACAATCGATTACAGCAGGTGGCAAATATACCAAATCAGGTATCAATGCCAGCAGCGTGAAGTTTACCTGCAAAGGCACTACTTCATCCGCACGTTTGTACCTCAACTACTTGGAGGTAACCTACACTACTGGTAATGCTACCACCTACACCTATTATTCTACCAATTGTTCAGAAACCATCACTGGCCTAACACCTACAATCACTTTCTCTACTGCCAGCAAGGTGCTGACTATTGGCGAGACCTTCACCAATACGCTCAACAAGAACACATCAGGCGTAGCCACCTACTCCAGCAGTGAGCCTACAATTGCTAGTGTAGATGCATCAACGGGCAAAGTAACTGCGCTCACAGCAGGTACTACCACCATCACCGCTTCGGTTGCAGCAGCAGACTCTTATACAGCAGGTTCTGCCACCTATACCGTAACCGTCGTACGCAAGCAAGCTACTCCTTCGTTCGCAACAGCACAAGTGAATATCAAGACAGGTGAGTCTTATACACAAGAAGTAGCAAGCAACGGACATGATGGTCTGGTATCCTACGAGTCAAGCGATGTGAGTGTTGTCACCGTAGATGCAGCTACAGGTACTATATTAGGTAAGTCTGCTGGTATCGCCACCATTACTGCGCATCTGGCACAAACCACGCAATACGATGCTGCTTCTGCCACCTATACCGTGTATGTAAGCGCAGAGATGGTTAGCGATGGTAAATTAGGCGTAACTTGGATTGCCGATGGCGTGGTTCTAACTGATACCGAAGCTACCCATCGCTACACCTCTGGTGAAGCACTTATCATGCCAAGCACCGAAGTAGGTGCTCCAAATGGCAAAGAGTTTGTGGGGTGGACAGCTATCAAAGACTACCAAAATCCATTCTGCCCACCTAACGACCTCTTCGATACTCCAGGGGATAAGACCGTCACCGCCAACATCACCTACTACGCCGTGTATAAGACGAAGTAGGTTAAAGGTTAGAGGCTATAGGTTAGAGATTAGAGGCGAGGAGGTGACTTCATGTGGCCAGTGGTAACTGAATGCTAATCGGATGGTATGCGTTCCGAAAGAAGAAAGGCCACCTACAGCGAAAAATCACATCAATAAGACTTAATAAGACTAATAACAAAAACTATCATGAAGAAGATTGTCGTATCACTATTTGCGTTGATGATTGCAGGTGTTGCTTTGGCTGTACCCGCTTACCGCGGATGGCAGACCAAAACGCAACCCGACGGCACTACCATTGAGGTACGCCTTGTAGGTGATGAGTTTCATCACTATTGGGAGGATCAAGCTGGTAACGTGGTTCAATGCGACTCACGGGACAATTGGCGCGTAGTAGAAGCTAAACCTAGTGCAGAGACTATCGCTGCACGCCGCCAAGCATCATCTATGCTACGTTCGCGCCCTAACCGCGCTATCGGTGATATGAACTTTGCCCCACGCGGATTGGTGATATTGGTAAACTTCAAGGATAGCAAATTCAACAACACCAATACCGCATCAGCGATGAACGACCTGATGAATAGTAGCAACTACACCTACAATGGTGCTACTGGCTCGGTTCGCCAATACTTCTCTGACCAGTCAGACGGACAATATACGCCAGAATTTGACGTCATTGGTCCTGTGACACTCCCAGATTACATGTCTCACTATGGCGGCAACGATTACGAAGGCAACGACAAACTTCCAGGCGATATGGTAGTAGAGGCATGTAGCATTGCCAATGCTAACTATGGCGTAGATTTCACCCTATACGATAATGACAACGATGGGTATGTGGACTTCGTATATCTCATTTATGCAGGCAAAGGCGAAGCCGATGGCGGTGCAGCCAATACCATCTGGCCACACAACTGGGATTTGGAAAGTGCTGCATATTATGAAAATTGTAGTTACCCAAAGAGCTCGTGGATATTTGATGGCAAAACCATCAATAACTATGCATGTTCGGCAGAGTTAGATGGACAAACAGGCAAACGCGCTGGTATCGGTACCATCACCCATGAGTTTAGCCACGTGATAGGTCTGCCAGATCTCTATGATACCACCTATGGTCAGAACTACGAGAAATATCGAACTCCAGATACATGGCACGTGATGGATGGCGGTGCATACAACAACGGAGGAAAGACCCCACCCAACTACAGTATCTACGATAAGTACTACCTCGGTTGGAAAACCCCAATCAATCCTGGTGCTACAGCCCAAAACCTATCACTGAACGCTGCTGGCACGGCTGGATATGAGGGCTACCAAATTGTATCCAGCAATTCGCTTGTCAGTGCCACCAGCACCAACACCGTATATTATATAGAGAACCGCCAACAATCGGGTTGGGATGCACATTTGCCAGGACATGGATTACTGATATGGAAAGTAACATACAACAGCAGTGTATGGGCTAATAACGGTCCAAATGACCAAGATGGTACTTTGCGCTATACCATCATATCCGCTTCAGGTAAAACTACCGGAATCGGCACTGGGGCTGATCCATTCCCAGGCACTACACACAAGACCGAATGGCGAGGCGTAAGCGGCAAGCCATTGCTCAACATCACAGAATCAGATGGCATAATCAGCCTCAGTTATATCGAAGTGGTAGATGAAAATAGTTACAAATACGAAGTACTATCTGAAAATGCTACCGTTAGCAACGAATCGGGCAAAATAACCAAAGGCGAAACACTTACCTTGACAATCAAACCTGCAATAGGATACCTGCTGGACGAAACTATGATTGAAGTGGAGGAGAATAATGAGACACGTGATTTCACCTTTAGTAATACTACCCTTACCATTACTAATGTACAAGGCGACTTGGGAATCTACGTTACGCCAGAGGCAGATCCTAACTACGTGCCAACAGAATACAGCGTAACGTGGATAGCAGATGGCAAACTATTTGCGCAGACAACATATATAGAAGGAGACAAACTGGTATTACCCGCAACTAATCCTACACCATGTACTGAGAGTTTAAGCTTTATGGGATGGACTGCCACCAAAGATTATAGCCACCCATCGCAAGCACCAGAGTATGTAGTGGCAGGTAATGAGGTACTGGCCAATGCCACCTACTATGCTGTATATGCTACAGAGATTGAGGGCAATGCCAATAGTACAACTGTATCACAATCCACCTTCTCTGCCATCGCAGCAGAAATGGATGAGTACATATCTTACAAAGCAGAGCAAGGAACTGCAACAGCGCCACCTGCTATCTATGATAATGAAATTCGTATCTACCAAAATGGTGGTATTTTGAATGTATCTGCTAAGGAAGGAGCCAAAATGACATCTGTGACCATTGGTTCGAGCATGAAAACCAAAATCACCTATCAGGTAGATGGCGGTAATACTAGTAGCCAACAATCTATGGCAGCTGACAGCCAATTCACAGTATCTGGTATCCAAGCTAACCATGTGAAGTTCACCTGCAAAGGTACCGATAAGAAGTCGCGTATCTACCTCAACTATTTGGAGGTAAGTTATACTACAGGAAACGAAACTACCTATATTGATTATTCTACCACCTATTGCGATATAGAATCGGCAATAGATAATACCGAAACAAAGTTATTGCCTACCAAAGTCATACGCAATGGACAAATGTTCATTATACGCGATGGCATCACCTATACCGTGTTGGGCGAAAGGTTATAGGTTAGAGGTCAAATGCTAGGAAAAGACTGCCAAATTGGCAGTCTTTTTAGTAATTGGCACAGAGTTTGTTAGATAATTTGTGAATTAAGAAGTGTGATTCCCTAATTCTGTAAACCAAGTAATAATCATTAAAAAGTAAAGATAACATGAAAATTCAACCATTAGCAGACCGTGTATTGGTAAAACCAATGGCTGCAGAAGAGAAGACTATCAGCGGTATCATCATCCCTGATAGCGCAAAAGAGAAACCACTCCGTGGCGAAGTAATCGCCGTAGGCGAAGGCACCAAAGATGAGAAAATGCTCCTCGCAGAGGGCGACACCGTACTCTACGGCAAGTATGCCGGCACCGAACTCGAGTACGAAGGCGAGAAATACCTCATCATGCGCCAAAGCGACGTGTTGGCAATTTTGAAGTAGCAAAATTGCGTAGATGGCGGCAGAGCTGCGAAAGTGGCTAAAGCGAAAGTGGCACCTGCGGTGCGAAAGTGGCTAAAGCGTACTTTACGTGAAACTACTTTTCGTGAGCGAAGCGAACCATTTTCGTGAGCAACCGCGAGCCATTTACGTGTAACGAAGTGAAACAAACAACGTGAGTAAAACGAACAAAGAATATGGCAAAGAATATCAGTTATAATGTAGAGGCGCGTGATGCCCTCAAACGTGGCGTGGACCAATTGGCTAACGCCGTGAAAGTAACCCTCGGCCCTAAAGGTCGTAATGTGATTATCGACAAGAAGTTTGGTGCGCCACACATCACCAAGGATGGTGTGTCGGTAGCGAAAGAAATAGAACTCGCAGATGCAGCTGAGAACCTCGGCGCACAACTCGTAAAAGAGGTGGCTAGCAAGACGGGCGACCAAGCAGGTGACGGTACAACTACCGCTACCGTACTCACCCAAGCCATCGTGAGCGTGGGACTTAAGAACGTGACCGCTGGTGCCAACCCAATGGACCTCAAACGCGGTATGGACAAGGCCGTGAGCGCTATCGTAGCCAATATCAAAGCACAAAGCGAGGAGGTAGGCAACGACTTCGATAAGATTGAACAAGTGGCTACCGTATCTGCTAACAACGATGCAGAGATTGGCAAACTCATCGCAGATGCCATGCGTATGGTAAGCAAAGATGGTGTGATCACCATTGGCGAAGCCAAAGGTATGGACACCACCATCGATGTGGTACAAGGTATGCAGTTTGACCGCGGTTATATCAGCCCATACTTCGTGACCAACACCGAGACGATGGAGGTGGAGATGGATCGCCCATATATCTTACTCTATGACAAGAAAATCAGCAACCTCAAAGAGTTGCTCCCTGTATTGGAGCCAGCTGTACAAAGTGGTCGTCCATTGCTCGTAATCGCAGAAGATGTGGATAGCGAAGCGTTGACCACCTTGGTTGTTAACCGCTTGCGTGCACAATTGAAGATCTGCGCTGTGAAAGCTCCTGGCTTTGGCGATCGTCGCAAAGAGATGTTGGAGGATATCGCTATCCTCACAGGTGGTACCGTCATCAGCGAAGAGAAGGGTATCAAACTCGAGGCAGCAACCATCGACATGCTCGGTACTGCAGAGAGCATCACAGTGAATAAAGATAACACCACCATCGTGAACGGCGCTGGCGACAAAGAGGCCATTGCAGCTCGCGTAGGACAAATTAAAGCACAAATCGTTGCCACTAAATCTACCTACGACAAAGAGAAACTCCAAGAGCGTCTTGCTAAACTCGCTGGCGGTGTAGCACAACTGAATGTAGGTGCTGCTTCCGAGGTGGAGATGAAGGAGAAGAAAGACCGTGTGGACGACGCACTCAGCGCAACCCGCGCTGCTATCGAAGAGGGTATCGTAGCCGGTGGTGGCGTAGCCTATATCCGTGCTCAAGCTGCCCTCGAAGGTCTCAAGGGCGAAAACGAGGACGAGCAAACAGGTATCGAAATCATCCGCCGCGCTATCGAGGAGCCACTTCGCCAAATCGTGGCTAATGCAGGCAAGGAGGGCGCTGTAGTAGTAGATAAGGTGCGCCAAGGCGAGGCTGACTTCGGCTACAACGCACGCAAAGATATCTATGAGAACCTGAAAACCGCTGGTGTAGTAGATCCCGCTAAGGTAACCCGCGTAGCATTGGAGAATGCTGCAAGTATCGCAGGCATGTTCCTCACTACCGAGTGTGTGATCACCGATATCAAAGAAGAGCATCCTGCTCCAGCAATGCCTGCTGGTGGTATGGGAGGTATGATGTAATGCGCATTGGCGCATTACAGGACGCCCTTCGGGCTATAGGACACCGCAAGCGGCAATAAAAAAATCGCACGTAATGTGCGATTTTTTTTGTATATATGAAATTATTATTGTAATTTTGCAGCACTTTACAAAAAACATATAACCATGAAAAAATTATTACTTTCTTTTTTTGTTGGACTAGTGTGCAGTATATCAACCGCATGGGCGGATGTTACTTTTCGTGTGAACGTGCCAGAAGGCACACAACATTGCTATGTGGTAGGCGCATTGCCCGAACTAAGCAATTGGGCTGCTGGTGCAGGTGTAGCCATGACCAAGGTGGATGGACAAAATCAATTTGTAGTCACCGTAGCAGGTATCACCGCAGCCGATGTGAGTGCATCGGATGGCTATAAATACGTGTGTGGCCCTGACTGGAAATACGTAGAAGTTACCGCTAGCAATGGCGAGATGGCCAACCGCAAGACAGTGGGCAATCCAGATGTGGTAGCCAAATGGCGCAATGTATATACTGCTATTGGCATCGTAGAGAACTGGACTATTGCGGGCAAGAACTACTCTATCCAGGTATTATTACCCAGCAACTACGACAATACCCAGCAATACAATGTCACCTATATGTTTGGTCGTCATCAACGCTACCGCAAAGCAGGCGACGATGCCGAGATGGGCGATCGTATTCTCTACCCCGATTCATGGGGCGTAGCAGCAACTGTAGCTGAGATGGAGCAACGAGGAGAAGAGCCAGGAATCATCGTAGTCATCTATGCCCAACTGCCCGAATTTACCCCATGGGCAAACGAGGAATATATGGGTACAGGCCAAGCCGACGACTTCCTCAAAGGTTTTGTAGAAGACTTCAAACCTGCCTTTGAACAGAAATACAATATCCGCTCAGAGAAATCAGCATGCACCATCATGGGTGCCGATGTCGCAGGACTCTTTGCATTCTATGCTACACTGAATCATCTAGATAAGTTTGGCAAGTGTGTGCTATTCTCTCCTGCCTTTTGGTACAATAGCACAGAGTTGCGTGACTACGTTAGTACGCTCACACCAGATTCTGAAGATAATCATTTTGGCTTTGTAGAGACCTCTGCTGATACTGATTGGACAACTGACGAAATAGCATATTATGGTTTGTGGTTGTACAATAAGGGATATCTTGTTTCTCATTGGGAGATTGATGGTGCCCATGATGATCGCACATGGGGTAAGGCATTCAAGGATGTGTTGAGTGAGGAACCAGAGTATATCACCAAGGTTCCCCAGAAGTCTTTGCAACAAGATCTTAACAATGCTGATATTACATGGTACTTTATGTATGGCGAAAGCAGTAGCAACCTCACCTGCGAGGGCACACCTACGCAAAAGGGCAACTTCTACAAAGATGGCAAGACTCCTACCACCGCCCAAATGATTGTAAAAGAGATACCTGTGGATAGCAAAAAATACAGTTACTACTGGAACCTCAACAGCAGTAGCACTTGCGATGGCGAATTGCTGCTTTCTTCGCCCAAAGATATTGGTTTCAAAAACACTCGCAAGACCACCTCATGGCAACGCGTAGCTGTATTTGCAGATGGTAGTTACGAGCAATCGGCGGCTTCGTCGGAGCACTTCAAAGTCAATGGCACCACCATGACCATCGGCAGCAACTACGAATTGAGTGCCAACGTGACTTTGGGCGACGACAAGACCATCTCCGTGCACTATGGTAGTGTCAACTCAGGTAGCGACATGGGCGAACTAGTGAGCACCACAGCTTCGGACGACTGTATCAAAGCTACTGTGACCTACTCCTATTTGACCAACCAGTTGACTGTGACTGAGACGGCATGGGGCAATGCCAGCAGTACGGATATTGAGTTGGAATACATGGCAGTGGAGCCAGCAGTAGTACGCCCAGGTACCCCTATCACCCTCAAGGTGAAGATCAACGCACTCAATGGCTACAATGTGAACTTCCGCATGAACCACAACAACCAAAAGTCGGAGGCTATCACCCTCAGCAAGGGCAGCAATGGCGAAGATGTATATACCATAGCATCGCCTACCAGCGGTATCTATGGTTTCTATTTGGATATTGAGCAAGGTGGTACTACCACCAAGGCACACCGTGCCGTGTACGCAAAAGTGGTGGACGGACAGAGTGTTGATCCTGTACTACACAACAACCCATACCAAACGATTGCTTGGGAAAGTGTGAACCAATACAAGAGCAATATGCACACCCATACCACTCAATCCAATGATCCTATCGAGAAATTCACCACCGCCTATGTCGTAGACCGCTACCATGCAGCAGGATACAAGATCTTGGCGCTCACTGACCACGACTATTGCACCTACCCATGGGATCTCTTCCCACAATACATGTCAGGCGTAGCTGCACGCAATGCGGAGGCTTTGGGTATGTTGGCAGTGCCAGGCAATGAACTCAGCAAAGACGATACCAATAGTTGGGACGAGCGTACTGGTGGACAGTTTAACCACCACAACGACTTCTTCACAGGTCGTCACGGACAAGAGTTTGCTTCGCTACAAGAGTCGTATGCCTATACCTATGCCTTGGGCGGGATGCAAATCATCAACCACCCAGGACAATACTGGAATCTTAGCACCACCTATAGCGAAACCGAAAAGAATGGACCGGGCTGGCACGCCACCAACTTCAAAACTTACCCATCGCTGGTGGGACTGGAGGTGTACAACCAAGGCAATCGCCGCCCTAATGATCGTATCTTGTGGGATCAGATATTGGAGCGCACCATGCCAGAACGCCCCGTATTTGGTTATTCAGGCGATGACACCCACAACGATGAGCAACTCTTCCGCAACTACAATATGATGCTCATGGAAGAACTGACTACTGAGGAATTAAAGGATGCCATGCGCAAGGGCGAGAGTTATTTCTGCTACGAGCCCAAGGGTAGTGGCGAAGGCAAGGCACCACGCATCACCAATATTGCAGTGGATGAAGCCAATAAGACCATCACTATCGAAACCAATGGCATGGTATCATGGATCTATGGTACGGACATGACCTCCAGCTCTGCGTCATCCACTCGCAGCAGTGTAGTAGGTATTGGCAATACATTCTGCTACGAAGGGTATCAAGGTGCATACGTGCGCGCATTCATCACCAATGCCTACGGCGAGACTTGTACCCAACCATTTGGTTTTACCGACAGCACGATGACCGACGTGGACAATATGGCGAGCAACACAGAACTGAAAGTGTTTGTATTCCCCAACCCCGCTACCGATGAGCTCAAGGTGATGATGAATCAAGCCAATACAGCAGAGATGATTAGCATATATGACATCACGGGCAAAGAGGTGATGCGCCAGCCAGTGGAAGGCGCACTAACCACCCTACCCGTCAGCCACTTGCACACAGGCATATACCTGCTGACAGTAGATGGCCGTCAGGTGAAGTTCATCAAAGATTAAGTAGAAAACACTATACGAGTATAAATAAATCCATCGCCAGTGCGATGGATTTATTTTAGTCATATGCGTATTTTCTCAAGGGAAATGGTTATTTTACTGGATTATCTTGCAAGCCCCACCCAGTGATTGTAGCAATATATGGGATAGCAGAATAAGCTATCTTAAGTTGCCCATTATAGTTTGGATGCCATCCAGCTCCTAGATCTTGATCCGTGGCATTGTCATGTATAGCAGGACATAGTCCTAAGAAATATACATTATCCATACCACAATTGTTGACCACCTCCCGCACGTATGTCAGCAGACACTCATATGGACCAGGGGTCATGCATAGAATAGGATGATCATTACCATAGTTGTTTTTCACTGCTTCTAGCAAGCGTAGATAGCCTTTACGAAATTCGTTGTAATTGGGAATTATCCATCCTGAGAAATCATTGGCACCAAGATAAATAATAGTGATATCAGGTCGGAAATCGGATTGAGATATAGACCAATTAATCGTAGAATCACGATCAATGGTATATTGATATAAATCCGACATAAGTTCCCAGGGATAACTAGATTCTGCATTGCGACATATGCCTCGTCCCGAATGGGCAATCGTAACATAATCTGCATCGAAATAGCGTGCTACTATACTAGCATAAGTTCGTGACGCATTTTCCGTATTCGGACTAAACCGAGCCATACGACTTGCTGCATCTACGCCATAGCCACAAGTATAACTATCTCCGATAAACTCGATTTGTCGAGACTTAAATTGCTCGGCCTGTAAGAAATAGCCATCAGTGGTAAAACTATAAATAGTGGTTGTACCACAAGTAGCCTCAGTGCGTTTTTGCAGGATAACCTGATGCTCCTTGATTTTAGAATGCTTAAGGTCGGTTGGTAAAACTAGTTCTACTATAGTATCATTTCCTCTAGTCTCAAGGATACGTGTGGGGTCTGCACTACTCGGACAATCTACCCATACTGCATAGAAATTGCACTGCGTATCAGAAAGGCGCATAGAGAGTTTTTTGCCAGTAAATGCAATACGGAAGTAGGTAGATGGCCAATCGAAACGCAAGGAACCATCTTCAACAACAGCACGCCCTACAAAGGTGACACGCGAATCGGTAGCAGGAATAGTTTCTGCAAATGCAGAATGCACGAGTATCAAAGATGCAAGGAGAAGAAAGAGTTGTTTCATGGGTATATTATAAGGATAAAAAAAGTAAAATGGTTCTAAGGGATATACCCTCAGAACCATTATTAGAAATTATTCGAATGCACCCATTTGGAGCATAGCTACCTCCTTAGGAGTGAGGAAGCGGTATTTACCACGTGCCACATTCTTCTTGGTAAGTCCTGCAAAGGACACACGGTCGAGCTTAGTAACCTTGTAACCTACCTTCTCGAACATACGGCGTACTACGCGATTTTGACCAGAGTGGATCTCCAAGCCTATATGCTTACGGTCCTCTTGTGGGAACTCCAATGCATCGGGTACGATCTTCTCATCATCCAAGATAACACCTGCTCGCAATACTGCCTCGTCAGCCTCTTCAAAATCGCGGTCAAGCGTAACTGCATAAATCTTCTTCTTGCCAAACTTAGGGTGAGTGAGCTTAGCCGCCAAGTCACCATCGTTGGTAAGCAGGAGTACACCTGTAGTATTGCGGTCGAGACGACCTACAGGATAGATACGCTCAGCGCAAGCATTGCGTACGATATCCATAACTGTATGACGCTCCTCAGGGTCATCGGTGGTAGTAACGGTGTTCTTTGGTTTATTGAGCAAGATATATACTTTGCGTTCGCGACGAACTGGTTGGTCATGGAACATGATCTTATCGGTAGGTAATACCTTTGCTCCCAAATTATCCACCACCTCTCCGTTGACAGAAATCACACCTGCTTGAATGAAATCATCCGCCTCACGACGTGAGCAAATACCTGCATTAGCAAGGTATTTATTCAAGCGAATTGGCTTGGTAGGGTCTTCGTATTTGGTTTGATATTCCTGACGTTTGCGTTGAGAATATACTCCCGCATTGTGTTTAGGACGTGGACGAAATGTTCTATCGTTGGTTTGGTCATAGCCTCCTTCGGTGCGGAATGCGCTGCGACGTGGTTCGATCTTCTCAGCACGTGTAGTTCCAGCAGTGCGGGTAAAGCGTTGACGTTTGCGTCCGCCTTCATTAGGAGTAAACGATGGGTTAAAACGAGGACGAAAAGATGCTCCGTCTGCAGACATTGTTGCGCCATTTCGCTCACGCGGATTCTCATCCTGACGGTAGCCACCCTGACGACGTGGGGTGCGGTTGTTTGAATCAAACATAATAATCTTGTTTAATGTTGAGTGTTTAGTGTTTAAAGATTGATTTTCAAGAAAGGTCTTGGCGGTATTTCAAATCATAGGCTCTAAGCATTGCTCAGAGCCTATGATTGTTGGGTCAATGGGGCATATACGTCTCTCGACGTTATACGCCGAATCGCAACACTTAGGCCTCAGCAGCTTGCTCTACAGCCAATTTACCACGATAGTATCCGCAAGTTGGGCAGATGGTGTGGTAGATGTAGTGAGCGCCACAGTTAGGGCAAAGTGCCAAAGCTGGCATTTTAGCTTTGTCATGTGTACGACGTTTCGCTTGTCTGGTGTGCGATTGTCTTCTTTTTGGATGTGCCATAGTTGTTTATTGTTTTATTAGTTATTTTAATCTTATTGGAAGGTCCTTGCGCTGTAGCCTTGCCACGCAGAATAACAATGCGCCAACGTAATTACTCTTCGTTATATTCATCGTCCTCATCCATCGCGGTGCAGAGGTGGTCTTGGAGAAGTGCATCCATTTCGGGATTGCAACCACCATCTTGGTGACTATGCACCAGCGGGAGATTCACTATGATCAATTCGTAAGCCAACCATGCGAGGTCGAGCTGGTGTGTGGAATCCTCTAACTCGATGTCCTGCTCATAGATATCCACCTCAACTTCCATTGGATAGAGACAACGATCGCAAGTTACTTGTACCTGCCCCACAATGTCCATATCCACTGCAAAATCGCTTTCACGAAGCAATAGGCGCGTCTTGACATCCACCATACCACCTAAAAGTTCGGTATTCTCAATCGACGAGAAATAAGCATTATCTAACTGAAAATCAAACAAATGCTCACCCAACTCCAATTTATCCAATAGGATGATATGCGGTGCTTTATCGCTCATTTCTTCACAATTCTGCAAAATCAGCGTGCAAAGGTACTACATTTTTCTGAAATACGCAAGTATTTGTGCGATTTTTTAAAAATTATTTCTCGTTTGGTAAATAGGATTGGAAAATCTCGTAGTATATTTGCATCCAGCGATTAGACATTTGGTCATAGGAATGCCAGAATGCTCGGTTGGAGATTGTACCCGTGATCCATTGCTGGTAAAGCGGCAGAAATTCAGAATGGATAATTTGCTCCACCTGTTGGGTGCACTGCAGCAAGGATGGAGCCCCCTCTGTACCGCGTAGCACATTGCGTGTGGATATATAGCGGTGCCCATTGCTGATGTGAAGCGGAAAAACCCATTGGTCTTTGATTGCCAAAGATGCATCGCACATCTCGCTATGCAGACTTGCGGGTTGGGTGGTATGCATATCACGTGCGATCATATAATAAGGAAGGTGTGCGCCATGCACGAGCAGAGGGATAGCCACTGCACAGGCGGGATATCCTAGAGCAGTCCACATGATAGTGTGCAAAGGATTATTGCCTGCTTTTACCCCCTCGAAAACAATCATTGCTGAGGTGATGCGACGGGGAATAAAATCTTGGTCCACCGTATAATCGGGTACGTTGTCAGGAGATATGTTTATTCCCAATAATTCGTGGCGATATTGGCGCGAGAAGCGATTGAGCACCTCGGTAGCAGAAAACTCATGCTCACAAGAAAATGCCTCTTGCATGATGGTAGAGGCGGTGAGGTAACGTTCGTAGCCCTCATAGTCCTCATAGCGTCCTGCAAATGAGAAATTGGTAACTACGCGATAGCCTGACTCTTCTGCATTGACATCGTATTTGATGTAGCGAGAGTTATTCATCTCAAAGTAAGCTGCCCCACCCTGCGCATCGATGATACCGAAATTGGCTTCTACGCCCCAAGGTTGTGGATAAGTTTTTAACCACGCCTCAAAATCAGCTATCGTAGCACAATTAGCCAACGCGTGATACATGAGTTCACCCTCGCGATCCATCTGACATTGGAGTGTATCTTCGCGCAGGTTGTAGGAAGCAGTATTCATGATACAAAATCCCGCTTCGTTGACACCCGACCATACTTCGCCATCCACAGTAGGCGCATTCATTAGTCCGATAAACGCATATTTATCGCCCTGAAAATAAGCAATGCGGTTGTCGAGGCAATCGGTATCGCGATGCTTGAACATCATCGGACGTCCAGAAGGAGTAGCCTTGCCAGAGATAATGAATGAGGTACAAGCCCAAGCAGGTGAAAAGATGCTGCAGATCAAAAGGATGAATAATAGTCGTCGCATGAGAATTAGGAATTGTGAAATGTAACTACTTATGGTATACTGCTCCTGAAATCGTATAATAAATTCCGTTTTTCACGATATAGAGTTGACCATTACGTAGGACGTATTTGACAGAAGATGTTTCACTGGTATTTGATTGTACATCTGTATGGGTTTGCACACCATACACCTCTATTTCATAAAGTGATGAGCCATAATTGGTGCTACGAGCATGACAAAGTATGCGCACATATCGTGCTTGTACAGGTGCATTAGATAGGAGCAGGTCCTGTATTCCCCCCTTAGCATTAGTATCTGTATATGCATTGGTAAACTGCACACCATCTTCCGAAATCTGGACATCAAAATGTGTAGCATATGCTGTTTCCCAATACAGTTTCACACGATTGATTAAATATACCTTACCTAGATCCACCGTGATCCATTCACCATCTTGGAAACGCGAAGACCAACGTGTAGATAAGTCGCCGTCTGTAGCATTTTCGGGCTTCGTACCTACATTCTCATAGCCAGAACAAGCGGCAGGTTTACCTAATGCTAAATTCAAATTGGCATAATCCACTACGTGAATATATGCCGTATCGGAATATCCACCTAATGATACAATCAATTCGTAATCGCCAATACGATGTGCTTCAAAGATTTCGGTAGTTTGCATCTCTGTAAAACCAAATTGATTGATTGCTGTTACAGAGAATATTTGTGTATCACCAATTGGGATTGTCACCTGCTTAGGAGAGACTTGTGTGGCGACTATTTGCTCCGACTCTAAAACAACAAATGTGCGCTCCGCCACAATATTACCCACACGAGCCATAAGGCGCATTGTGCCTGTGGCAGCAGGCTGCAAATGACTGCCAATGATTTTTCCTCCTTCTACGGTGAGGATAGGTTGGCAAGGCACTTCTTGTCCCTGGCGATTATATCCCTTAACCTCGATTTGCACCTGCTCATCCATTGTAAGTGCATCACGATCAGCATAGATTGCGAGTCCAAATAGCGAGGTGGTATCTCCTGATAATGGCATACCATATGCTTCTAATTCGTAGAGCGATGTACCATATTGCGTAGCACGAGATAGTCCTATAAGTGTGATGTAACGTCCTGTTTGAGCCAAATCGATGGTTTGTACGCCACCCGAACTCTGTTGTAAGGCGAGAGGCGATAAGGCGAGAGACGAGAGGTTAGGTATGGTATCTGTAATCAACAGAGCGAAGGAGTTGGCATAGGCAGCTTCCCAGCGCAGAGTGATATGATCGATGAAACAAAGTTGTTGTAAGTCAATCCTAATGTATTCGTTGTCTTGGTGCGCAGATCCCCAGCGCGTAGATAAATCTCCATCATTAATGCCTTGGGGCAATGTACCAGCATTCTCATAACTGCTAGCAGTAACCGGTTTGTGCAAGGCAAGATTAGGATATGGCGGTAGTACAATGATCGTATCGCGTATCACGAGATCACCTTCATAAGCGATGATGTACTGTCCTGGGGTGATAGGTGCGAAATGGTAGTGCCAATCTACCGGAAAAGGTTCTCCGTATTGGTCGGTAGCCGAAAGTGTAAAGTCCATCGTGCTGCCCAAAGCCAGATAATCCATAGCAGGTATGATTGCGGCATTTGCTATATATGGTAATTCGCCCACACGAATAGGTAGGGTCGTTTCCAATCCTTTGTACTGAATACGTAGTTCAGTCATTTGTGATGTGGTCGGTGCTGTATAAATAACGATACTATCCTTACGAATAGTAGCACCATATTGGTCGTTGAAACGCAAGGTATATTCGTTGAGTGAATTGGGTAGTACTACAGATGGGCCATCCAAAGAGATACTTGTTAATATCGGAGAATCGGTAAACAAGGTTAAACGATGAGCAGGTGCACACCATTCTATACCATCTGTAAAGTGCACGATGCGCTCGTATTCTGTAGCATTATATACTGCATAAGTGTTACGTCCAGAAACAGAATCTGTGAATACTGTAGCTAATGGATAATCAGCTTGGATAGTATGATTTTGATGTCCGTAAGCGCGCAAACCATGTGCTAAGAGATAAGTAATACCTCCCGTATCAGGATTCTTAGCAAGGGCTTTACCCATACTACGCATACGTGTCCAGACATTGGCTGCTGAATCGGGTTCGAAGAGGGCTAGATATGAGAGGCACACATTGCCTAGTCCAGACTCGTCACCTAAGCCACCTGTGGGTGCTTCAAAGTTGCCCACCTCTTTAGTAGCATACATCTGTGTATAGTCCCAACGCGCAAAAGCGCGGTCCTCCGTAAGGTAGTTCTGCAGGATGGGTGAGATAGGTAGCCATTGGATGGAGTGCATCCACACGGGATCACCCGAAAACCAAGTCCACCATCCAACTCCTTGCATGGTGAGATTGCAGCAATAAGGATGAAGGTATTTGGTATAATCTATATTACGTCGTCCTCGGTCGAACCAATACTCGGCTGTTCCGCGTGCTTCAATCGTATATCCATAGATACCCGCTTCCATGAGTTCTTCATCGCCGAGGGCAGCACCTAACATCCATACTCCACCCCACCCTTGCATAGATTCGGAGCTGGACTCTTGCCCATTGCCATTACCCTCATTGCCCATACCGCCTGCGAAAGAGTGGCCCAGGTAGGGGTTGAAGGTTCTGAAGCGAGGGTATCCTTCGCCTTTAAACTTTAAACTATCAACCTTCCAGTCTTCCATACGGGTAGGATTGGCGTAGTCGAGGGCGACGAGGCGTGCCATGGGTCCATATTGATGGCGGAAGTCATCATCAAGCATACAGAGCAGGGCAGAAGCATAGACGAAGTAGCCATAGTGGAAATGATGGTCGTTGAAGGTATCAGAGTCATAGGAAGGGTCAAATCCTACGAGTGCTCCCCAACGATCGTAACGTGCAAAATAGTATTGGTCTTCGCCTACGGTATAAGTATACCAATCTATAAGGGTAGTTTTGAGGCGCGATTTGGCTAATTCGAAAGTGGCTGTATCGCCCAATTGGTATGCGGTGGTCATATAATGCGCCATTTGGGTGAGTCCTTTACCTCCCCAATAGGTGTCGGCACCAAACGAGCCTGCCGATGCATATTCGGCACAGAGGGTACGCATGAGTGCGGGATCGTAGCCCTGTAGTGTATCATAAGGTACGGGGAAGAATGGCAACATACCATGTACGGGATAATCGATGGTAAAGTCGTTGCCTTGTGCGAGGCGCATAGTGCCACGAGGTGTGGCATAAGTAGGCGAAAAGAAGGAGAAATGCGGTTGGGTTTCGTAGTAATGATGTGGTAAAAAGCCCTGCCAGATACCATTAGCAGTGGTAGGAGTAATATCCTGATAATCTACATGCATTTGGGTGCGCAAAAGGGATTGCGCAGGTAAATAATCATAGTGGATTTGAGTGTTTCGAGGAATACGGAAGGCGTAAGGTTGTAAGTCATTGCTGGTAATACCATCGGTTAGTACAGCCACCGCTAAGGTAGTGTTAGCACCATCTGTGTGCTGAAAAACGGTTAAGGCTGTTGGGTCGGGATTGCTGATTGTGGGTGCAGCATTGGTAAACTCCATCCATACAAATGGGGAACCTTGCATCAGTGTTACACGTATCTGTGCATCACCATCCTCTAGCACAAAAGCTATCATATAATCGCTCCAATGGGAGATAAGAGCCTCTTGAGGCGAGAATGGGCGATGAGGCGATGAGGCAGTGGCGGTAATGGTGAGTGGTTCATTCCACTTCATCTCACAACCAGTGGATTCCCAATAGGATGGTTTGGCGACGGAGATACTAGTATTGTCTGCCCACACCAACGCAGGATATGCCCATAACTTGCCTGTCCATGGATTGACAAGGGCATAGGTCCACCAATCATTGGAAGGCAGAGGAAGGTCTTGCAATGAGTCCACCGCATAGATAGTACGATGTTCCATTTGATAGGCCTGACTTCCCCCACGGAGTGATGTGCGACTTTCCGCTAATGGTGGGAACGATGCATACGAACCACCACCCACAGCCACGGGGTGCTGAGCCATCAAGAGTACGGATGACAAAAGGCAAACTAACACAACAACACTACGCATATGAACTTAAAGAAAAAAAATTAGGGACTGCCTGTAGCAGCCCCTATGAGAGAAAAAAGTTAATTAACAATTTGTCCTGTAATATCATACTGTATTCCATTGCGGATAATGATGAGTTGACCGTCAACAATTATCTTAGTTACAGTATTACTTATTGTAGGTAGTAAAGAAATATCTGTCCCTTGCAATGGGAGTCCAAACACTTGGAACTCAAAGATTTTCATACCATATTGCGTAGCAGATTTGGTGCTATAGAATCGTGCATACCGCACTTTAGATGCATTCAAAAGATTCGTGCCATAAATAAGTTGTGTATGTCCATTGATTCCAGGATTACCTACATGTTGGTATATAGTATCCCATGTGACATTATCCTCTGAGAGAGCCACATGATAATCTTGAGAGCAGGCACCTTCAAATTTGATAGCAACAAGCTTAACATCATATGCTGCTCCAAGATCAACTACAAACCAAGCATCGTAGGTGCGAGCAGAATCGGTGTTAAGACCACCTTCTCCATCGTAGCAACCTTGCCATACAGTAGCATCATTGCCATCAATAGCATAGAAGGCATTGGTGGCATCAAGGTCAGGATTGATTTTTGACTGAGCAATTATCTTGCTATGTTCCTTGTCTAAACTTACTGCTGCATTCTCGCCATCATAAGCAAATACATCAAATGCAGTAGCCTTCACATCACCAATAGCAGCAACAATGGTGGCATTACCTATTTTACTAGGGGTATACACATTGTTAACTATAGTACCAGCATCAGCAGGAGTTATTGTATAAGTTACTCCATCAGGAGTTTGCATTAGTAGTCCATATTGGTCTTTAGCAGTAACATTGATAGCAATACCTTCACCTACTTTTGCAAGCTCATTAGCGGATTTTGCTTCAAGAACTGCCAATTGACTTATATATGTTACAATCTCAAATGGAGCTGATTTCACATCACCTATAGCAGCAACAATTGTTGCCGTACCAGTTTGAGAAGGCGTAAAGACATTACCATTGATTACTCCAGCTTCAACAGGGGAAACGGTATACGTTATCTCACCAACATTATCTATTACATTACCTATCTGGTCCTTAGCAGTAATGGTAATAACATTCTCTTCTCCCATATGCATATATTTGGTAGCAGGTGTAGCTTCGAGTGTGGATAATGTAAGATCTCCCACAAAGAACACGCAGAACTCCCAAAAAGAGTAACCATATTGCGTGCCACGTTCTGTACCATGGAATTGGATATAGCGTGCAGTGGTTTTGTCAATTGTTTGTGTTTGGGTGTAAGGGAAACCTGCTAACTCTTGACCTTCAACAGTCCATACAGGTGTCCAAGTCTCCTTATCATCACTTACAGAAACGGTAAATGTCTTACCATATGCACCCTCCCAAAGGATTTGAATGGTGTTGAAAGTACGAACTTGCCCGAGGTCTAATGTCCATGTTTGTGGATCAACTTTGTGTTCTGACTCCCAACGGGTACCCGCATCACCATCTATAGCTAGTAATGCATTTCCAGATGTAGCTTCGGCAGTAGCTCCATTAGATGCTAACGCAAAATTGACATCGGTTTCTTGTGCGAAAGCCGATAGTGTCAAACTGCATAAAAGAAAAGAGATAAATAAGTGTTTCATCATTTTAGAACTTTATAGTTGTATCAAATTTTCGGATTGTTTAGAAAGTTAGGGAGGGAGTCACCCTCCCTAACCTGTATTAGGATAGATGATTATTTCATCATCTTGCCTGTAGCATCATACTTCACTCCATTGCGGATGATGAAGAGTTGGCCATTTTCAATTACTTTTATTGCCTTGGTACCCATGAATGTATTCTCCAATGCAGTTTCAGTAGCGTTGTAGAAATATACATTGTCAATAAAGAATGAACCTAATGCATAATAGTTAATCATTTTCACTTGGAAAATCTTGGTGAGATCCTTACCTGTGAGGTCAATCGTAATCGTATTCCATTGGTTACCCTTTACCTCTACACCTGCTTTAGCATAGTCCCCACCACCTTCAGCAAGAGGACCGCAGTCAATCTTTCCATCAGCAAGAGGATAGATATCCATTGTGAATGTATTGAAACCAGTAGCATCGAATGCACTAAATTCCCAACCAATCATACCATCGGTAAAGCCGAAGTAGTACAATGCTTTATCACCTTCTGCTAGATTTCCCTCTGCCATTTTAGGAGCGTTCCACCATTGCGCATTGATGTTATTCAACGCAGTGCAGGTAGTATATGCATCCGAATAGATTGATTTTACGTTAGCAGCAGCAATAGTAGGTAGAGGAGCTGGCGCTGGAGTTTCTAAGGTCTTTGCAACCACACTTACAGCTTCGGTAGCATTGCCTGCTTCATCCTTAGCGATTACGCTAAAATTATACTCGGTATCAGGAAGTAAACTAGAAATAGTAACTGTTGTAGGAGTAGCCGAAATACCTGTTTGAGTAGCCACCACTTCTTCACCATTCTTCACTTCATATTTGACTACACCAGAGTTATCAGCGGCAGAAACATTCAAAGTAACCGAGAAATATGAAGCATTCGCTAAACTAGCTGTGAGTGTAGTAGGAACCTCAGCATCTACTTCAGGAGCTTGGGTAGTGTAGAAATACACGTTGTTGAGCCAGAAGGTTTGATTACCCACATTATCAATCTTGATTTGATAAACATTTGTCCAATTGGTGACACCCTCAAAAGCAGTCAACGGAATTTCAATAGCATTCCATTGTCCACCTAAGATTTCTTTGGTTACGCGTACTTCTGTTGCCCCATGGATAGGCACGATACCCATTGAGAAGTTAGTTGCCGACCAAACATCCAAATGCAAAAATTCCATTTTTGAGCAATTTAATTCGAAATCTACCAAACCAAAATATCCTAAATTTGTGGTTACAAATTTTTTACCGTACATATCTTGAGTATATTGGGTGCCTGATCCCCATTCACCATATCCACAATCAGCATTGTAGGTAGTAGAATACACAGCTTTTACTTGATTAGCTGGTTGAGTTGGAGCTGTTGGTAGTGCAGACGGTTGTGCCACTACGCTTACTGCAAATGCAGCAACTGCTAAAAGAGAAAAAATCTTTTTCATACGGGTAATGATTTAAAAGGTTAATAATTGTATATAGCCAAACTGTAAGTTAGTAAGAGAGTTAGGGAGGGGACTCCCTCCCTAACCTATCGGATATTAGCGAATGATGCGCCCCATCAGATCGTAGCTAACGCCACCACGGATGATGATGAGTTGACCATTGCGGATAATCTTTTGAGATTGTGTATTGATAAGTGTATTATCGATGTTGGTAGGTACTTGGACTTCGTTGTAGAAGTACACATTGTCGATAATATATGTCGCATTGCCACCCTCAGCAAACTTGATTTGGATTACCTTATCCAATTCAACACCTGTGAATGTAGCACAATCTATATCAAACTTATTCCAACCTTCTTCGAGAGTCAAGGTTTGCGCATTCTCCTTTGGACCTACAGAGATAGGAGTGATTTGCAAAGTGCCTTCTGCTAATGCGTAGATATCAATATGGAATTTGCTGTATGCAGATACGTCAAATGGGGTGTTGTTGTTAATCTCCCAGCCAAGGTAGTTGGTATTTTGCAAGATGTATGCTTTGTCTTCTGCAGAGAGGTTATACTCTGTTGCCACTGTAGCTTGTCCCCAGCCGCCAATGATGAAATTAACAGGCGATGTATAAGCATCAGAGTAGATAGCATATACATTCTCTGCTGCATGGATAGGAGCAAGGGCAGAAGATGGAATTTCCACAGTCTTAACAGTAACACCAACTGGTTCAGCCTCATTAGCAGCTTCATCCTTTGCAATTAAGGTAAAGTTATACTCTGTGTTAGGTGTTAAATTACCAATAAGGATATCTGTATTTGCTGCAGAAATACCTGTGCGTGTAGCAACTATTTCTTCACCATTCTTTACTTCATAAACAACAACACCAGAATTATCCGTAGCTTGAGCGTGGATTGTTACAGAGAAGAGAGATGCTGTAGCAGTAGCAGTAACTGCTGTAGGAGCCTCTTCATCACCAGCAGGTGCCTGAGTGGTATAGAAATAGATATTGTTAAGCCAGAATGTTCTATTAGACGCATTGTCAATCTTGATTTGATAAACATTAGTCCAATCTGGTACGCCTACATAATCAGAAAGAGGAATTTCTACTGAGTTCCATTGTTGGCCTTTGAGACTTACGGTTACGCCAACTTCAGCTGCACCGTGAATAGGAACTACGCGGAAAGTCATATCGTCAGCAGTCCATACATCCAAGTGGAGTGCTTCTAGATTAGAGCAGTTTAAGGCAAATTCAAACAAACCAAAATATCCTAAATTTGTTGTTACATATTTTTTACCATATGTATCTTGAGTATATTGTGTTCCAGATCCCCACTCTCCAAAGTTGCAGTCTGCTTCATAAGTAGCGGAATAAACTGCCTTCACTTGGTTTGCTGGATAATTCGGAGCATCAGGCAAAGCAGATGGTGCGACATCATATTTCGCTGTAGCGACAGCAACTGTAGCAGTATTCTCAGATTCATTTCCTGCCAAGTCAACAGCTGTAATGGTGAGCGCATATTCTGTAGAAGGGGTAAGATCTGTAACGGTAATTTTACCATCTGTAGGAACCAACATCTTGTCATACGCAGGAGCAGCAGAAACAACATGGTATTTGCCCACTTCTTCGTTGTCGGTGGCAGTGACAGCAATCACAGCCGTATTGTGTGTATTAGAAACGAGTGTAGCAGTACCCATTACAGGTTTAACATCATCCGCAGGAGCCACCCATGGTGTACCAAATGCTTTAAATTCGTACATCTTCATACCCCATTCTGTCGCAGCTTTAGTGCTATAGAAGCGAGCATAGCGCACTTTAGTAGTATTTTGAAGATCATTACCATAAATAAGTTTGGTATGTTTATTAATACCTGCATTACCCACATAGTTGTATGCTACATTCCAAGTTGCATTATCCGCTGAGAAATCTACATGATATTCTTGTGAGCAAGCTCCTTCAAATTGGATAGAAACAAGGTTGATATCGTAGTAAGCACCGAAATCGACTACGAACCAAGCATCAAAAGTACGAGCGGCTTCATCGTTAGCAGTACCATTGGTAGCAGAACCTTGCCATACGTTACCTTCGTTGCCATCAATTGCATGCCATGCGTCTGTACCGCTTGGAGCAAAGTCGGACTGATCAATGATTTTGCTATTGTTGATGTCAGTGCTCAATGCCACGTTTTCTCCACTATAAGCAAATACATCGAATGCAACAGCTTTAACCTCACCAATAGCAGCAACGATAGAAGCCACACCAATTTTAGTTGGAGTATATATATTGTTAACTACAGTACCAGCATCTGCAGGAGTAATAGTATAGGTTATTTCACCTGCATTAGCCATTACTTGACCGTTTTGATCTTTAGCTACTACGTTGATATCAAGACCTTCGCCTACTTTAGTAATCCCGTTAGCAGGTTTTGCTTCTAAAGAAGTAAGCGTACTTGTACCTGCGAGATAAACACGGAACTCCCAGAACGAATAACCATAGTCTGTACCACGGGCAGTACCATGGAATTGGATATAGCGTGCAGTGGTTTTGTCTATTGTTTGTGTTTGGGTGTAAGGGAAATCTGCTAACTCTTGACCTTCAACAGTCCATACAGGTGTCCAAGTCTCCTTATCATCACTTACAGAAACGGTGAATGTCTTACCATATGCACCTTCCCATACGATCTCAAGGGTATTAAAGATGCGTGCTTGACCAAGATCTAGAGTCCATGTTTGAGGGTCTTCTTGTGCTGACTCCCAACGAGTACCTAGATTGTCATCAATAGCCTCATTGGCATTACCCGATGTCGCTTCTGCAGAAGCACCATTGGAAGCTATAGCGAAGTTTACATCGTACACCTCAGTAGGTGTAGTAGGAGTGTCGGTACCACCTTCGATACCATCTGCGTAATATACCCAGAAAGTGCAAGAGCCTAAACCATGATTGATAGTCACTTCAGTTTCTTTTGCAGTGAAAGAAGACAAGTATAGAATCATACCAGCGCCATCAATTGCACCATTAACACTACAATCCGAGATGCCAGCAGGTACTGTAATATAAATACCCTTTTCTGAAGCCCATCCAGGTTGTTGTACACTAACAACTTGAGTTAAACATTCGCTATAGATTTTATACTTATTATCTGAAGCAGCAACCCAATCCACATCAGCCCACTTATCAGTTACTTCAGGTTCTTCAGGATCTGGGGTTGGCTCAGGTTCTTCGCCACCTTCACCTGTGCCTGGATCTGGGGTTTCGCCACCACCTGCACCAACTGTGCCATCAGCATAATATACCCAGAAAGTACGAGATCCACCAGCATATGTTATGGTAACTTCGGTTTCTTGAGCGGTGAACGAAGATAAATGCATGATAACACCTGCACCTTGTACTGAAATACCTGTAAGATTGCACTCAATACCTGCAGCAGGGAAGGTCATATAAATACCTATTTCACTAGCGAAGCCAGGATGTTGAATATTTATTAATCCTTCCGTTGTAGAACATTTAAATTTCTCGTTGTACGTAGCATCTGTAGAGCCAATCCAACTAATTGTACTCCAATCCACGCCTGAGGCGGCTGATAAGGTCAGCGCACTAAATAGCAGCGCTATCAGTGCGAAAGATTTGAGAAAATGTTTTTTCATAATCATTAAATTTAAGAGGTTAGTAATTATTATAAGTTTTGCATTATAATTGCATACCTAAGATATTGTAGCGAATACCATTGGAGATAATTATCATTTGACCATTGTCAATTACCTTGCGGATAGACTTCTCGACCATAGGTTGGTGTATATCAGTTGTTTCGCAATTATCACCAACAGTATAGGAAACACGCTCTGTGAAGAGAACTTTGCCAGCTTCAAGTGCAACTTTTACAAGGAAAACAAGTTGCTCTCCATTAGTTAAACCAGTAAGGGTATGGGTAGCTGTGCGCGTGGTAGCATCCCATCCTGCCATCTGGATATCACCTCCCATCAATACATCTTCTTGGTCAAATCGGAAGAGATATGGTGATGCCATACCTGGTAGATTGTCTAGGAATTGAACAGAGATATTAACCCCTGCTTGAGTAGTTTCAACCTTCCAAGTAAATCCATTTTCGAGAGAGTCAATTGCATGTTCAGGGTCTGCCTCTGTATAATAGGCATCAACTCCCTTTGCTGAACCAGAACATGCACCTTCTTGAAGGTCTTCAGGAGTGTCTGGAGTATCGGGAGTATCAGGCGTGTCAGGCGTGTCAGGTGTGTCAGGTGTGTCTGGGGTGTCAGGTGTGTCTGGGGTATCTGGAGTATCGGAGTTTCCGCATACTTGTGAGAAGTCCGCATCAATAGGCAACTTAAACCATGCTTCACCATCTTCGTATTGTACGAAGAAATCTCCAACATAAATATTAGGTACCACACTAGACTCTATTACCACAAAAAGTTTATTACCTTCTTGTGTGAGATGTTGAGAAACTTGGTAACCACCTGCACCATTGACATTCATATGGAAATTAGAACCAGAATTATATCCTTTAAAAGCATCTACTGATTCGAATACGAATTGATACTGGTTGCCTCCAAGTGAAGAACAAGTGATGTGCGCTGTGTGCACCGCCTGTGTGCTGGTAATAGGCGCATCGCAATAAGTAGCAGCGGAAAGGGTTAACGTCGTAAAAAACGTTGCAACTAACGCAACAAATTTGAGAACATGTTTTTTCATTTTAGATTGATTTAAAGTTAGTACATATTTATTCGGTTGCAAAGATACAAAATATTTTGTATCTGGGCAATAGTTCTACTATTTTTTTTGTTAAGAAAGTTTATTTTTTCTACGAACCACCTGAATTTTCTCTCCTTCGTTGCCCTTATTATCCCTTGGTCAAGTATCGGTGAGGTTCCGATGAGGTTCCGATGAGGTTCCAATCAGCTTCCAATCAGCTTCCAATCAGCTTCCAATCAGTTTCCAATGGAGATAGGTGGCAGATAGGTGGCAGATATGGGGAAAACTCATAGCAATATAGAAATTCTTTATAGTTTCACTCTTTTAACAATGTAAACATGGCAGGTGTGCCTTCTGCAGCATTAGGAGCAATCCATACATGGAAATCGCCAGGTTCTGCACTAAATGCATAAGCACCATCCGCTCCTAAATCAACTCCCTGGGCAAGGTGCCAATATGCAAGATCCTCTTCAGTGAGCGTAAAGGTCACCGTACGTGATTCGCCCGCAGGGATAGACACACGTTGGAAACCTTTGAGTTCACGCACAGGGCGAGTGAGCGAGCCCACAAGGTCACGGATATAGAGTTGAGGAACGGCGGTGGCAGTGCGGTTGCCTGTGTTTTTGATGATGCAGGAAGCCTGCAGTGTAGGGTGTAACGTGTAAGGTGTAGAGGCGAGGATAGTATCGGAGAGGACAACGGGACCGTACTCGAAGGTGGTGTAGGTAAGACCGTAGCCGAATGGATAGAGTGGCTGATCGCCATACTCCAACCAGTAGCTAGACTCGCCAATAGAGAATTGGCCTGCGCCTACAGGTATATCGTCTATCAACATGGGGTGGTCGGTAGGGCGTCCTGTGTTCTTCTTGTTATAATATAAAGGGATCTGACCTTCTGCGTTTGGGAAAGTGATAGGAAGGCGACCCGAAGGTGCTACCTTACCCATGATGAGATTAGCCAATGCTGGACCTTGCATGGTGCCACCATGGAAAGCATAGAGGCATGCATCCACCGCAGCAATATCATCGCCTATGCATAATGGGCGACCCGCCATGACAGTGAGCACCACTGGTTTGCCTGTAGCCTTGAGTGCACGGAGTTGTGTTGATTGGTCGCCAGGCAGATTGAGATGCGCACGGCAGCGCGCTTCGCCCGACAGGATACTCTCCTCACCACCGAAATAGAGGATGACATCGGCTTGGCGAGCCAAGCGAGTAAGAGAAGCGATATTGCTTTGGCTTACCTCGCGTGACCAATGCTTGCCCGTTTGTTCAATAAGGCGAATCTCACCTTGCTTTGCCAACTCACGGAATGCCATCAGCGGAGTGATGGTCATGGAGTCTAGCTTATCGAAGCACCAAGTACCGTTTTGGTCGTGCTGAGCATGAGCGAGGGGACCGCAGAGTAAAACCGTTGGTTTGGAGGTGATAAGGCGATGAGGCGATGAGGCGAGAGGCAGGATATTGTTGTTTTTCAGCAATACTGCGGACTCTTCTGCGGCACGTTGGGCAGCAGCCAATGCTTCGGGAGCGAAATAGGTAGGGCTGTCCTCTATATAGCCATATGGGTTGTCAAATAGACCGAGACGGAACTTCATGCGCAAGATATTGCGCACGCAAGCATCTAATTGCTTCTCGCTAACCTTGCCTTGTGCAACGAGGTCGTCGAGATACCATAGGTAAGCATTGCTTTGCATATCCATATCTACTTGCGCATCCAGACTCTGCATTGCAGTTTGAAGGCGATCTGTAGCAATACCATGAGAAACCATGTTCATAATCGAACCCCAATCGGATACGAGCAGACCATCGAACTGCCACTCTTGGCGGAGTATGTCTACATTGAGGTGCTTGTTGGCAGAAGCAGGTACACCATTGATATCATTGAAGGCACACATGATGGAGAGCGAACCCGCATCCAAAGCAGCCTTGAAAGGTGGCAAGTATGTTTCACGAAGTTGTACCTCAGGAATCCATGTGGAGTTGTAGTCGCGTCCGCCTTCGGATACGCTGTAGCCAGCAAAGTGCTTCACGCAAGCCGCGAGGCGAACAATAGAGTCGCTACCCTGATAACCGCGTACTGCAGCAGCACCCATGACGGAAGTGAGATAGGTGTCTTCGCCATACCCCTCTGCTACGCGTCCCCAACGAGGGTCACGTGCCACGTCCACCATAGGGGAGAAGGTCCAGCGCACACCCGCTTGCACAGCCTCGTCAGCAGTAAGACGAGCTGCCTCCTCTACGAGAGCGGGATCGAAAGTGGCAGCTTGCCCTAATGGAATAGGATAGATGGTGCGGAAACCATGAATGACATCGCGCGCTACAAGCAAAGGGATACCCAAACGGGTTTCCTCTACCGCCATGCGTTGCAGACGATTCACCTCCTGTGGATCAACGATATTGAAAATAGAACCCACCAAGCCCTCGCGAATTTGTGCTTCCTTCTCTTCAGCACTCCACGAAGGGTCGAGTTGGTTCATCTGACCAATCTTCTCTGCGAGGGTCATCTGAGCGAGAAGGTCGTCGATGCGTTGCTCTACAGGATCCTTAGGTTGGCAGGAAACGAGGGCGAAAAGGGCTATTAAAGGAATAAGGCGTTTCATATTATGGTGGTTTGTTTTTTGCTCCTTGCCCTGGCGGGCAGAAATCTTATTAAATCTTATTTTTATTACTCAGTTCTCCGAAATAAATTGCTACCGCTAGCTCTCACTTCGTTCGACCGCTGAATCTTCTGCAAAAGCGTAACGGTTAGAGTTGGACTATGATGGTTTGGACGGAGGAAGCGGGGAGTTTCACCTTAGCATAGTGGTTGCCGAGTTGGATTGACAGGGTGGTAGCTGGGCCCATGTTGAGGATATTGATAGCATACGAGCCATCGGCTTTCTCTACAGCGCAGAGGAAGATATCTTGTGTCTCGCAGTCGGAGCCCGTCTTCATCGTCTGAGGGTACTCCACTTGCAATGCCACATCGCCTGGACGCATGGAGCGAGAGAACTGCTTGAGTACATAATAATAAGGCGTGTAGTAGATGATATCATTCTGATAATCAATCATCACTTGTGCGCCTGCGAAGTTATTGACATGGTTTGGTCCGCCAATGGAGTCAAGCACAATATTCCAATCGCAATAGCCCGTGAGCCAATGGTTGGTACCATCGATGATATACTGTGCATAGCGGAATACAGGCGAATACTTAGGGTGTGTGCTACCTGCCCAGCGGGTGGAGTATGCCCAGTCGGTGGCAATCTTATCCCACCAGAACGCATCATTATTGAACCACCCCGACTCTTGGAAGCCGACAGGTTCGGTCACACCGTCCCATGGTGGGCAACCGAGGTTGTCGATACAACCCTCGGAGTGGAAGATGGTCTTATTAGGATATTTGGCATGTACCTCCTCGAGGGTCTGAGGGAAACAACCGATGGTGCTACCATACCAGTGCACTGCCATACCAGTGGTGTATAGGTTGGCGAGCGAGTCTTGGTAGATAGCGTCAGCATAAGGCATCATCTCGAAGATGTTTTGGTCGAATCCATAGATAGCCACATCACCGTGTCCACGACTGATGAGCGTAGGAGCGAGGTAGTTTTTGATAAACTCGGTCTCCACTTGTGGCGAGAAATCCATGCTCTCCCAACCGCCATCGTTGCCCATAGGTTCGTTGACAGGGGTCACCGACCAGATGTTGACACCTTCGGCCTTCCATGCCTCGATATAAGCCGCGATATAGTTAGCATATGCTTGGTAGTACTTAGGCAGCAGCGCCCCGCCACGGGCTACGCCGTTCTCACGCTCGTAGTACTTCTTGTTGTCCTTCATCCATGCAGGCGCTGTCCATGTGTTCGCCATGATGCGATAGGTGTTATCGGTTTGGGATTGCTTGATATTCCACACATCAAGCATGAGGTGGTAAAGGTCGTATTGCTCATTCTTCACCTGCGGGTACTTGCTGGCAGGGAATCCCTCTTTGTCGCGGTCGAGCGAGAAGTGCTTCATCTCGGTATCACCATCTACCTCGGTAAGAGCATACTTACCTTCCACTGAGAAATCGGATGAACCGATTTGGGTGCGGACTACAGAGAAGTTGGCACCCTCCTCAGAGAATAGTTCGTGGAGCACGCTCTGGCGTTGCTCTTCGGTCAAGCAGGCGAGTACGAAGGCAGAAGACTCAGTGAGTGAACCACCGTAGCCATCAATGGTCTGCTTCTTCTCGTCCACATGAATGGTAATGGCGTTGTCGACAGTGCCTTCGTGAAAAACGACTGCCTTTTGCTCGGCGCATTTATCACCTGCAGCAGAGGTGAGCCACACATGGGTGGAAGGGACTTTTGCGGTGCACGATGCCAACAAAAAGAGCGATGATACGAATAATAACTTTCTCATATTTAATAACAATTGAAACAGCATTATATCAATAACAAAAATTAAAATTTATATAAGACAAATAGGGTCAATTTTTTAAACAAAAATACGCTGCCTACGCTTGCTACAAAAACATTTATAAATCTGGTTTTATATTTAGTTTTTTTAACTCATAAGAATGCAGTACGCTGCATTGGTGATTAAAAAAACAAATCAAATTCTTACTTGTTTTTTATAGTTCTATTATTAGTTGTTTGATTTCGCCGTCGCGGGCGAAGATGTGTTTACTTTGTTCTGGGGTCAAGGTGACACTGCCTGTGCCATGAGCAGTCTTACGATAAATGATCTCCGTTCCGCAGTAAGAGAAGCGCAATTCGCCATGTTTAGGCGAAAGGTTAGAGGCGAGAGGCGAAAGGCAAGAAGAGTGGAAGTCTGCATCGGTGAGCATGATCGGGCAGAAGGTGATTTGACCATTTTGTACCTGCACACCCAACTCGAAGAAGCGTGAGATGATATCCTCCTTGACCTGTCCAGTCATGCCCGGTTGCTGTACGCCGGCCATAGATGGTGTATGCGAGTAGGCATCAAATGGGAAGGAGCCATATTCGGCAGGGGCCTTGTGGGAGCCGATGCCTTCGCGAATTTCGCAATAATGCGAAATGAGGCGATGAGGCAATGAGGCGGTAAGGCGAGAGGATTGGATACATTCGCCTACGGCAAGGAGGAGTTTGCTGACCATATGCCAGTAGATGCAGCCTAGACCCTCGTATTTGTAGAAGGTGCCTGAGCGACCTGTGAAGGCATGGTGGTTGAATAGTTGCTCATAGAGGGAGAGTAGTTGTTCGGTCTCCTCAGAAGTAATCTCCTCGTTACTGCGTTGGATAGCACGCAGGAGGAAGTCGGCATTATTGAAGTCTGCCGAGAAGTGTACCCCACCCTGACAATCCTGCGTGAGAATATCTGTAGCTTGGTTTGCTAAGAGGCGTTGTACGATAGGTAAGGACAATGCTTCGACGGGCAAATTGTTCATATCTAAGAAGGACGCTCGTTTGCGTGCGGGATAGAGCATGTAGCTGCGTTGGTCTTCGCGGTAAAGCGCAGAGTGACGCATGGCATCCAACAAGTCTGCTGCCTGCTCGGTATTCAATCGGCGAGAAGAGAGCACCGCTACCTGACCCTCTAGCATCTCATAGAGATGACTGATGGTGATGGTACCCTTGTCAAACTTCACCAGATTATATGCGTGGTACAAACCATCCTCTCGCTGGTTGAGATCAATTGACTGGTCGATGAAGTCGAGTGTCATATTGAGGAACTGGCAAATGAGCGAAGCATCCAATTCAACCTTCTTACCCGAGTGACCTGTGTAGATAGCAGTGCGGTATGCTTCGCCTGCACGACCCATCTGGTCGGTGAAACTGCGGCGGGTATAGTCAGTGAAGCAGATTGGTTGGTCAGCTTGCTCTGGCAAATGGTTGACCATAGTGGTCAGTATATTGCGTAGGAAAAGTACCACTTCCTCGGAGAGGGCGTAGGTGGTTTCCTCCGCTTGATAAAGGTCGATGAGGAAGGCTACGAAGCGACGCATGTAGTAGAGCGTTACCATGGAAGCACCATTACCTACCAAAG
Organism: Paludibacteraceae bacterium; assembly: GCA_045612525.1. Taxonomy (GTDB): domain Bacteria; phylum Bacteroidota; class Bacteroidia; order Bacteroidales; family Paludibacteraceae; genus Colicola. Next base: position 85,683 of record JAZKZF010000016.1, read on the forward strand.
CATTGTTGGCATCATTCCACTCAGGGCGGAGGGTATTCATCCAGATACCTGCTTCAGGAATGAAATTGCTGAGTTTGGTGAGCAGCGTGATGAGAATCTTCTCGGTGAATGTCACGAGCAGCGGTTGCTGGTCGATACCCATTACGAGGCGTGCATCTTGTCCGTAGGTAGGCAGTTGCGCGAAGATATGGTTGTGAACAACCTGGTCGAAGGTGATGGTGTTCTTAGGGTCGCGCACAATATCGCTATACGACTTGAATCGATAAGGCACATTGGCGAAAGCAAACTCACGCATGCCCAATAGTTGGCGAAGCGCTGCGGGATTGTGCGCATAGCTGAGTTCGAGTAGGCGACAGAGATAGATAATCTGGTGGTCGCCCCAATAACCAATGTTCGACCATGGATTTTCAGGTTCGATCACCTCCCAGTCAATGCCTTCTGAAGTCACTTTGTATGGGTTATATCCATCAGCTGTCGTTGCGTTGAGAAATTTGGCGATGATGCTATTGGTGAAATCAGGATACGAGAGCGATAGGGCTTCCCAGTTCTGGAAGATATCGCGCCAGTTACCTTGGTAGGATATAATATGGTGGTCTTGCTCGTCCTTCACTCGGATATCAAAGAGGTTCCATGGACGGCTTGGGTCGCCATGACGACGTGAGAAGGTGAGCGGTAGGTACTCCATGAATAGTCGATGGAGTTGGTGGTCCTGACGATCCTGCACGGCTAAGTCGAGGTCAGCGTAAGAGATTGACTCAGGTAGGTCGGTGAGGAAAGTATGGTGTTTGTCCGCCAAAGCACGGTTGAAGAGCGCTACGTGCGCTGCAAAAGCAGGACCAGAGATTTGATAACTATCGCAATAGAAACCACCGCGCATGGTGTTGAACAGTGTATTGGCGAAGTGGCGTGCGTCGTTGGCCTCATCGGCTGTGTGCTGTACGCCATCGTTCTGCGCCACGATTTGGCGCAGGTTATTGGTAGTTGTTTGCAAGGCTGCTTGCAGTTGCTCAATAGCATCGGGTTGCTGCATGAAAGCCATGTTGCGACGCACGGAAACGGCGTCTTGCATGACATCGCAGATGAGGTGCCACTGAAGTGAGTGTATAGTGGATGGTGTATGGTGTAAAGGCTGGGATTTTTCTTTACAGGGTAAAGTAGCAGTGAAATGAGCGAAGATGGCTCCGCGGACGCCCTTAGACTCTGATTCAGGTTGGATATCACCACCACGACGGAACGTATCGAGTTGGGCAGAGGAGGTGAGGTAGTTAATAGACGATGAGGCTATTAGGCTATTAGGCGAAAGTCCGAGAGAATAAACTGAGTTGCAGCGGAGTGATTCGCTAGGTTCGGCGCGGTCCACGAGGATAGCTTCCATGCGGAAGAGTACCATACCATTGCCCACATGTTCGGTACGCTTGTAGCCATCTACGAGCGTAGAGAAGGTATTTTGTGTGACGCGCTCTACGCCAGAAGGCATTACATTCTGCAAACCGTCTAATACCTCCACCGTGATAGGTGCATCGGTCTCGTTGGAGAGATGCGCTGTGCGCACCCAACCAAGATGCGTAGCAGGTGCCCAATCGTAGGAGAACGTGAGGCCTAAATCTATATTCTTCTCCGTGAAGATGAGGCGATTGCCGATTACAGACTTGGCTATCGTACGAACAATCTGATACATACCCATCTGACGTGATGAGAAGGGTTCCCAGAGTTTGGTACCTTGTGCTGTTTGCACGCGGAGGATGGTTTTAGGACCTGTCTGCTCGTAGTTCTCTGTGATCTTATCGTCGGTGTAATAAGGGAAGAGTACTTGCTCTGGGTTACGACGACCGCATGTGAGTCCGCCTGTGGATGAGATATACATCCAGAGGTCGGTATCGCTGGCGAGCGATATGAAGAAAGGCTGCATGTGATTGTAGTTGGAAATGCAGTAGAAGCGTTCGCCATGGATATCTATGTATTGTCCGGTGGGTGTCATGTGAGGTGAGAAGTTAAAGGCTGGAATTACGTTGTTCGAGTTCGGTTTTCATTTGTTGTAGTGTTGGAGTATCGAGATTGTAGAATGCTAGCAGGATAGCACATGAAGCATAAAGTACACCCGGTAGGATACCGAAGAGCCAGTGGATACTAGTCATGATGGTAGGATCGTTCTGGATTTGCAACAAACCCATATTCGCATCGAAATGAACAGCAGTCATGATGGCGCCAAAAAGGGCAGCACCGATGGACCAACCAATCTTCTGTGCAAATACCGCAGCAGAAAGGCATAGACCAGTGGTACGACGTTGGAACTTCCACTCTCCGTAGTCAGCAGCGTCGGCAAGCATGGTCCAGAGCAAGGAGATGGCTGGTGCATAGGCGATTTTACCCAAGCAGTTGAATACATTGATGAGTACGAAATTGGTACCTGCGAAGTAGAGTAAGCAGAAGAATAGACCAGAGAGCAGTGAGCAGACGATATAGAGTTGCTTTGCTCCGAACTTCTTTACTAGTGGTTTGGTGGTAGGAATAGCGATGATGAGGGCTACTGTACCTAGGATATTGAATATCTGGCTCTTGGACTCAGCATCGAGGAAATACTTGAAGTAGTATGTCGCTGAGATATTCTGAATAGCAAACATGATGAAGGAGACGATACCTACGAGCATCAATACCACCCATGGGCGGTTTTTGAAGAGGTATTTGAAGTCGTGCTTGAGGTCAGTCTCTTGGCGTTTTGGAGGAGCTATACGCTCCTTGGTGGTGGCAAACGTGATGAGGAAGAGAAGGACACCTATTGCGCCAAAGATAGCCACGAGGTATCTAAAACCAATGATATAGGATGAGCGCACGAGGTCGGTATTGAGCGCGTTACCCTCCATGAATAGTTTGCGGGCGCCATCGTCGGACATGATAGAATAGTCCATACCTGTAGCTTGTGAGCCGAGGTAATAGACGATATAGAGAGCGAAGCCCGACACGAGTAACTGACCGATATTGGCAGCTACGAAGCGATAGGAGTTGAGTCCTGCACGTTCGATGGAGTCGTTGGTCATCACTGCTCCCAAGGAAGAATAAGGGATATTCACCACTGCATAGATGATGCGCAAGCCAATGAACATAGGGAGGATATATGCGATGAGGGCATTGCCTTGGAGGTCAGGACCGAGGAAGGCTAAGAACACAAACAGTGCGAATGGTATGCAACCATAGAGCAAGAAGGGACGGAACTTACCCCATCGTGTGTTGGTACGGTCAGCCCATATACCTACTATAGGATCCATGACGGCATCCATGATGGTGCCGAGTATAGCAATAGCTGTGGACCATGCTGGACTGATACCGAGGACATCGGTGTAGTAGAATATTAACCAGAAATTGACCATGTCCCACACAAAGTGTGAGGCGGTATCACCAAGGCTGTAGCCGAGTTTTTCTTTGACTGATAGTTTCATAATCTTCTGTTTGCTTCGCTCACGTTGGTGGCTCAGTTAGTTCGCGAAAGTGTCTAACGTGTAGTAGCTTTGCGTGAGTGGCTTTGCGTTGTTATTTTTGTTGATAAATTCGAATATAGTCGATATACATTTTGACGGGTGTGCCATCAGCGGGGAGTGCGGTGACACGTTGGAAGTTCTCGTGGTCGGCGGTATATACTTCGGGATATTTCTCGTGCATAGGTAAGCCAGGGAAGAAGCCTCCTACTGCTAAGTTGAGCACGATATAGAAGGGGTGGTTGAAGTAGTGACCAGGTTGGTTGATATCTTTATTTCGTAGTGATAGTGCGAAATAAGGAGCCACCTCAGGATATTGGTCTTGGTCGAGGTACATTGCTAGGCTATCTTCTGTCCAGATGACTGTGAAAAGATGGAAATCGCCCTGTACGGGATAATCAGCCGAACAAATACCTGCTGTATTGGGATATTTGCCATCGTTGAAGCTCTCACCCCAATGGGCAGCACCATTGAAATAGCGATCTGATAATCCTTTATCGATACCATCTTTGTGTCCCATCTCCACGATGTCGATCTCGCCGCACTTAGGCCATACTACTCTACCCTGTTTAGCGAGTTGTTCAATTTGATCGTCCACCGAATCATCATTACCAAGATTAGTCGCCAAATTATTGCCTAGCATCCAGAATGCAGGCCATAGCCCATTGGCGGTATGAGGGAAAGCTATTCGTGCTTCAATTTTGCCATAGCAAACGGTGACTTTATCTTGAGTGTTCACTCGCGCTGATGTAGCAGGACGATTGCGATAGTCTTCGCGCTTAGCATTGAGTACCAAACAAGATTCGCCTGATACGGGGTGGCGTTCGATAGATACGTTGCGAGGGGTGTAGTACTGCATTTCGGCGTTTCCTCCTCCACGCGCGTTATCGTCCACGTTCCAATAGGCGGTGTTCAATGTAGGTTCATTGAAGTCATCTTCCCATAGAAGTGTATATGGTTCACGCGCTCCGCAAGAGGAGAATAGTATCATTGCAATCAGTGTGATAGAAAGTTGTTTGGCGTAGTGTAACATGGTGAATCAATATATAGTAGAATTATTGTATTTTTTGTCCGATGAGGTTGTAGAGTTGATTGTTATGAAGGATATAGATTTGTCCACTGATTAGGACTTTCTCTGCATTGTTGGAAAAAGAGACAGAAGGTGTGATTGTAGCCGTGTCATCTTCTGGTTCGATATTATCGGAATCAGAAGCCGTAACGAGTACTTCCCCTTCATCACCTTTTTGATAGATACGTACCCAATCGATATACATAGATCGAGGTCCTGTAGCCAGGGCAGTGATTTGATTGATATCCCAGATAGCAGGGAAGTTACCACCAACAGCCAGATTGAGAAGAATAAAATTGGGTTTATGGAAATACGTGCCTGGTGCATTGGTTTCGTGGCTTGGATCAATGGATATTTCGTAATATGGTTCCACATTAGGGTTCTTATCACGATCGACATACATTGCGATATGTTCTTTATCCCAAATGCAAGTAAACACATGGAATCCATCTTCTACACTGTATGGATAGGTAATTGATTCGGCATATTGATAATGTTGATCCCAGCGTGGTCCCCAGTGACTAGCACCATTGAAATAACGTTCTTGGGTGCCATATTTGATGCCATTGGAATTTCCTAACTCAATGATATCCGTTTCTCCACACGCAGGCCATCCCACTTGATCAAAGTCGTTTCCCATCATCCAGAAAGCGGGCCAAAGTCCATCGGCTGTTTGTGGGAAATGTATGCGTGCTTCAATCTTACCGTATTGGAAATAGGTTTTTCCCTTGGAATTGACACGTCCAGAGGTGCAAGTACGATCCATGTATTGCTCTTTGGTAGCAGTAAGGACAAGGCATTGTTTACCAGTAGTAGGATGTTGTGCAATAGAAACAGCTTTCTCGCAATAGTATTGGAGTTCGTTGTTGCCTCCTCCATCACCATTGACCTCTATATTCCACGCACCGTCATCGAATGAACCATCGGTGAAGTCTTCGTTCCAAACGAGTGTATATTCCTCGTCAGAAGGATCGATAGATGTCCCGCATGGTGTGTTGGGGGTAGTGCGAGGAGTTGGGTCATTGGATAGTTGGACATCATCAATATACATCCATGCATCATCGCTCAAATTGGTGCGATCGACCATAAAGAAAATAAAATTGATTGGATGATCTTGCACATCAAAGACCACATCTTGCCATTGATATGGTTGGATGTCTGTAGTGATTGGTTTGAGATCAGCAGATCCATCTTCTTGCTCAGGGTCATATACCTTGAGATTAGGCAAGTTGGTATTGTTGCGATACATGAGTACGTGTACATAGCGATAGGAAGTGATTGGCGCATCAAGGTTTAGTATCGTACCAGACCAGTTGTCTTCCCATGGAGTACGTGTGATTAGCCATGCACCGCACGAACGATTGATACCCGAATCATCTGGATTGGGAGCCCAAGCTGTCGCACAAGAGACAGAGTTCCATGCATTTTGTCCATTTTCAAAATCTTCGATATGGAGTGTCTGTGCAGTTAGCGGCATTGCTATGAATACCAGCAGCACGATAGAGAGTTGTTTGATGTGGTGCGACATAGTTCAAATCATTCAATATGGTTCTACATTTTGTTTATTGTTTTAGTTGGTAGAAATTAAAGGTACCGGCTAGTACTTCGATGCGAATAGTATGTTTTCCAAGTGGTGGGATAAAGGAAGTCGTAAGTGTGGTGGCAGTAAGTAGATCAGCTGTTTTAGGCAGTTCTACAATAGTTTGCGCAATTCCATCTATATAGATACAAACTTGGCTCTTAAGGATGGAGGAATAAGTAATTTGTAGTGGTGTATTAGCAGTAACGAGTACTTGGTAGTCGATTGCTTGTCCCTGTGTGAAAGCATTGACATAGAGCTGTTGGTCAGGCGTGACTCTTAGTGAGATGCGTTCGTCTTTTAATGCGACATATAGGTGTGCTCCCAATCCTTCGGCCAATGATAAGTATGCATTCTTATCGAACGATGAGAACTGGGTGAAGATTTGTCCGAGCGGTGTGAGTTGTACATGTGAACCATGTGTGAGCAATTGCATATATGGTGGAGAGTCCACAGAGTTGCCTGATCTCGGGATGAACCATGCATAGCGTTCCACATTAGGGTTCTGCTCCATATGATTGAGGACAGCGCACATATAGTCCATCTGGACTTCAACATTAGTTGGCACAGGATCCCAAGCACAGAACTCGGTCATCCAGATGGGTTTGCCGTATTTCTCAAATTTTTGGATATAGTCTTTGACAGCTGATGGCGAAGCCATATAGCAGTGTATTGCTATGGCATGGATATCATCTAGTGAGACATTAGGATGTGCAAAGAACTCATCGAGCCACTTGATAGGGTCGTGGTACCCCGCAAGTGTACCATAATTCATAGCAGGTGAAATGAGTTTGAGATTTAATTCTTTGGCTAATGCTACCACTTGTGGCCAATGCTCGGCCGCTTGCGTAGGGGTCATATTGCATTGGTCTGTGAGATTGGGTTCGTTGAAGCCAAGTAGATATTGGGTATTCGGGTGTTCCTGAACATACCTACGTATCTTATTGACGTTGTACGATCCATTCCAACACATTGGGCAGAAGTCCATCTCGTTGGTATCAAACCAAAGTGCGGCATCACTACTTTGATCATTACCCCAGTTGTATGCCCAAGAGATGGCGGGGGAGAGGAGCGGTAGATCCTGAATGTTTTTGAAATTGAATGATACTCCTCTTTTCAGGCTCTTATGTATAGGTGTAGGGTTATCCATGATGATGGTATCATCAGTCGTATTTCCACCACCATCAGGTGTGGGTATATTTCCTTCACAGGCAGCAAAGAATAGTGCCCAGATCAATAAGATGATATGTCGTTGCGTATTGTGTAACACAGTATCGTATAGGATAAGTATGTATTATTATGGCAATTCAACTCGTTGATAAACGCGTACCCAATCCACATACATGATACGCAATTGGTCAAAGATGGAGTCGTCCACTTTACCGCCCATGTTACCTCCTACAGCAAGGTTGAGGATGAAATAGTGGGGTTTATAGAATGGCCAATGATCATGATTGCCTATTTGCTCTTCCCAAGCGGTAGCATACACTTCGCCATCAACGAGGAAACGGATGCAATCTCTACCACTATCTTCCTCTTGACACCACTCTACTCCATAGACATGGAAGTCGTTGGATAGTGGATAATCAAAGAAATGAGTACTATGCCAATTCTTACCATTCATGCCATTCTTCTCTTGGGTGTGGAGTGCGAAGGAAGCGCGTGTGTCTTGTGATCCAATATGCTCAATGATGTCAATCTCACCACATTTAGGCCAGCTGCCCGATTCGCCCATCATCCAATAGGCAGGCCATGTGCCTTTGCCACCAGGGAACTTGATACGGGCTTCCATTTTGCCATAAAGGAAGGATTTTTTGCCTTTCGAGTAGATACGAGCTGAAGTGTATTCACGGTTTTCGTAGTTCTCTTTGCGTGCTTCAATCTCTAGGCAGCCATTGGCGAGACGGATGTTCTCAGGACGAGTGGTGTAGTGTTGCAACTCGTTGTTGCCCCAGCCGTTGCCACCCGTATTGTAGTTCCATACGGACTCATCCACTTTGTCGCCATTAAATTCATCCGACCATACCAGCGAATACTCGCCCCATTGGTGTGCAACAGCCACGAGAGCCGTCACAGACTCCAAGTTGGTGGATAGTGTGATGGTTGCGTTACCTGGTTTGAGCGCTGTAACAAGGCCTTGTTGGTCCACCTTCACGATATCTTCTGCAGAGGAACTCCATGTGATATCCAGCCCATAGGTGTTGCCGTATTGAAATTGATGTGTCTCGCCCTTCTTCAGAGCTACGAAGGCAGGAGAGATGCGCAAGGTTGCGCCATCGGTGCCGCTTACAAACACTTGGGCGTTGACTACGGTCTCGCCCGATTTCGCAGTGATGGTGGTCGTACCAATTGCCTTGGCGGTAACCACACCGTGGAACACGGTAGCCACATCCTCATTGGAAGAAGCCCATTCGATATTAGTAGCCTGGCCAATGACATTGATGGTGGTGATATCACCTACCTTCATTTGCAGCGAGTTAGGGCTGAGCGAGAAATTCACAGTAGGTTCGCATGCTACGCATATCATCGTGCAAAGAACCAAAATGCTATGCAACATTTTTTTCATATTCGTTTCTTATTTGTTTTGGGGCAATGAGGAGGTTATCAGCCTCCTCAAAGCGAGGGTATTCATCGCTTATTGCTACGGTACGCCTATACTAATATACCGTTTATCTACCGTGTATCTAACGTATATCTATCGTGTATCTAACGTATTTGGTAGCGCAAAGGTAGCGAGGAATTAGGGGATGTTTATTTCTCGTAGAAGTAAACAGCATCAAGATTCAATTGTGAACCTACAGCAGCACCAGACAAAGCACAGAAGATGTTTCCACCTGTTGGGAAAGTAAGGTTTGCCATAG
>JAZKZF010000017.1:0-28303 GCA_045612525.1 Paludibacteraceae bacterium
CAATCTCGTCTGCGTTCACAAACTCCTGACAATGCCAAATCTCAGGTAATATAGTGAACGAAGCAGTTGTTTTACCCGCTCCATTACATCCCGCTATTATGTAGAGAATTTTTGACATTTTCCTTTTGCTTTGCAAAAAAAACGTGCAAAGGTAGTGATTTTTTTATAGATATGCAAGTTTTTTGACTAAAAGTTTACTTCTAGAGATAAAAATAAGATTCTAGTTTCGTCTAATTATCCTATTTCAAGACATTATGACACAAACTTTAGTCCGATAATGGACAGGATCAAAGTGCAGATGAAGAACAAACGCCAAAACATAGCGGGCTCTTTGAACACGAATATCCCTATCAACACTGTGCCAACGGCTCCTATGCCTGTCCATATCGGATAGGCAGTACCAAGTGGAATCGTTTTGGTAGCTTTGGTGAGAAGCACCATACTTAACAGACAAAGAATAGCAAAGGCAGCGTACCAGAGGACGGCTTTGCTTCCCGTTGCGAGATTGCCTTTGCCAAGGCAGAATGCAAAGCCCGTTTCACAAAACCCTGCAATAATTAAAATAATCCAATTCATAAATTGATTATCCTTCTTGAGGGCTGCAGAAATTTCCGGCGTCTCCTTCTGAGGAAAGTGCAAAGGTAGTGATTTTTTCTGATATACGCAAGTAAATATGCACAAAACTTGCACATTCAAAAAAAAAGCACTACTTTTGCTCCGTCAAATTTACTATCTTTGATGAAATATCGTTTTGCTGACATACTCATAGATACCGCTTCGCATTGTGTGATACGTCGTGCGCAGGTTGTGCGGCTGACCAATATCGAGTTTCGGTTGCTCGAATACTTGGCGCAGAACGCTGACCAAATATGCTCGCGCGAGGATATCTTGAACCATGTCTGGGGACAGCAATTTCAATACGACACGGGCACGATAGATGTGCATCTCCATTCCTTGCGTCGTAAGTTGGGTTTTGACAACCAATATCCCATCGAATCGATTCGTAATGTGGGTATTATCTTGCACACGCAACCTAAGCGGCAGCTCCATACGCTCAATATACAAGAGTTTGCTATTCAGTGGATTACGGATCATGAGGCAGACTTTCAGAATAAGCAACTCACCCCTCGTTTGCACCTTGATCCGTTCGTGAGCGAGATTACTATTTCGCCGCAGGATCTTCGGCAGATGTTGGATGGTATTCTGCAAGTTCTCTTGCCTGTTTCTCACCCTGGAATAATTCGTATCAAATCCCACTTGGGTAGCCATTATTTCTCGTTGTCGTTGGATGTGAATGGCACCGTCAATGAGCTTCGTATCCCGTTGGCGTGATAATTTAAGGTAGATTTAAGTTGATTTTATTTCAAAACTACTACCTTTGCCGCAAATTTTATGATTATGCGACAAAGACTACTTCTTTTTCTTTTTTTTTGCCCGCTTTGGGTGTTTGCAGCCAAGGATTCTACGGCTATTTTTCAGGGCTATAGTGGTGGTATGATGGTGCATGCGGGTTATCTGTTTGGCGACAATCCCGCTGCGGTTCTTCCCACGGGCGAACCCCTCTCTTCACAGGGTATCACGGGTGGTATAGGTGGCTCACTACGCATCAACCTCAAGCGACATCTTCGTGTGGGTTGCGAGGGCTTTGTTTCTACGATGAATAGTCAATTGACCAATCAACGAAACTATTTGCAATCAGGTAGTTATGTCCGTACGGGTTGGGGCGGATTGTTGGCAGATGCTTGTTGGCGTGGCGAACGCTTTTGGCCTTTTATTGGTGGCTCAGTAGGCGGTGGTGCGATGCACACGTTGGCGGTTGCTGAGGGTAGCGAAGAAGACTGGTTACCGGAAGAGTCTGCCGTCTTGCACAAACAAGGTTTTATGTATATCAATCCCTATGCGGGCATTGATTTCTGCCTCACTCCTAGAGTACACGTCTGCCTTCGTGTGGATTGGATGTTGGCTTTTGCCAAGCAATCCATAGTCCATCCTACAGGTCCACGCTTGTATGTCGGATTTATGTTTTGCCATTAAATAATCTACACAACATGAATTTCTCAGGTATTTTTCTCGGTTTAGTTGCTTTTCTTTGTATTGGTTTGTTTCATCCTTTGGTGATCAAGGGTGAATATTATTTTGGCACCAAATGTTGGTGGGTCTTTGCTTTGGTGGGTGTAGGCATGCTCATTGGCTCGTTGTTTGCAAGCAATATATATCTATCTGTGATTCTTGGAGTTATTGCTTTCTCTAGTTTCTGGTCTATCCTCGAATTATTCCATCAGGAGAAGCGCGTAGAGCGTGGTTGGTTTCCTAAAAATCCCAAGCGGAAGTAGGGTTTTATAGGCTAAGCAGCATATTGGAGAGTAAGAGTATGTGCTGCGTATCTCTTGGTGATGTTTGCTGAATCACCTATAAATCACCTATGAATAACCTAAGAATCACTAAAGAATCACTAAAGATTTACAACGGCATTTCAGGTGCAGGGGTAATAAATGTTTTTCATAATGCCAAATTCTTGAGAAAGAAATATGGGCAATCTTTTCAAAAAATATGTTCGCTCATTTGCATATGTACATATTTTTTTGTACCTTTGCGCTCGTTATTCAATAGTCCAAACATTAAACCTAACGAACGAACTGAATAAACAAAATCATTAACCATATTAAACAACTGAATTATGAACGATTTTTTTAAGACTAAAGGCGTCATGAGTATTGTAATATTTTTGGTACTCGTGGTATGTTGCAGTATTTTTGTGCGTTGTACACGTGTAGATTCCTCTGAAGTAGGTATCAAGTTCAATAAACTCTCCCTGACCGAGCAAGGCACTTTGGATGCAACTCCTGTAACGGGTTATGTGTTCTTCTGCCCGATTACAACGGATGTGTTTACTTACCCTATCTTCGTGCAACGCGTAGATTATCACCCATTTAATGTCAACACCAAAGATGCGGCTATCTTTGAGATGGATCCAACGATGGCGTACTATCTTAATCGCGATAAGGCAGTAGATGTATTCTTTAAGTATCGTCGCTCGCTTAGCGATATTGAGGAGGGATATATGCGTACTGTAATCTATGATGCATATCGTGTAGTGGCGAATAATTACACCTCTGACGAACTGATGGCCAACCGAGCAAGTTTTGAGAGTGAAGTGCGCATTATGCTTGACTCGACTTTAACAGCCGAAGGTTTTATTGTAACCGAGTTTACATCGCAAATTACCCCTCCTGAGTCACTTCGCCAAATGATTGACGCTAAGAACGCTGCCGTACAAGCTGCATTGAAGGCGGAGAACGAAGTGAAGCAAGCCGAGGCGAATGCTAAGATTGCCATCGCCAAAGCTGAAGGTGAGGCGCAGGCCATGAAGATCAAAGCGGATGCCGAAGCATACTACAACCGCACAATCTCGGCGTCTTTGACCCATAATATCGTGCTCGAAGACTGGATTGAAAAATGGGACGGCAAGATGCCACAAATCCAAGGCAGCAACAATATGATGCCGATGATCAACTTCACGAAGTAATTCATTTTATTCTATTATGAAGATTGGCCTTGTCCTGGAAGGTGGAGGCATGCGAGGCTTGTACACGGCTGGCGTGATTGATGTTATGCTAGACCATGGCTTTGAGCCTGATGTAGTGTGCGGTACTTCAGCGGGTGTAACTTTTGGTATGAACCTCCTCTCTAAACAGCGAGGTCGTGTGTTGCGCTACAACAAACGCTTTGTTGGTGATCGTCGCTATATCAGTTTGCACTCATGGCTGACCACAGGCAATATGATCAACAAAGATTTTGCCTATGGGCTACTGCCACGCGAACTGGACCCGTTTGACGAAGAGACTTTTGAAAAGAGCAAAGCCGAGTTTTATGCCACTATCACTAATATGCGCACGGGACAAGCGGAGTATGTGCATATTACTGATACATGGAAGCAGATGGATGTGATTCGTGCTTCGGCATCGCTGCCGATTATTTGCCAACCTGTGGAGTGGCAAGGTGAGAAGTACTTGGACGGCGGACTAGCGGATAATATTCCATTGGATAAGTGCTTGGAGTTGGGTTGCGACAAAGTGATTATCGTGCTGACGCGTCCGATGAACTATGTGCGCAATGATCATATTGCTACATTGTGCCGACTGGCATTCCCCCGCTACAAGGCATTGCTGCGCACTATCGAGCAAAGGAATGATCAGTATAATGCTCGTATTCAGCAGATTAGGGAGTTGGAGCAAGAGGGAAAAGTGTTTGTAATTCGTCCGTCGGAGGATAGACCAGTAGGGCGATTGGAGAAAGATCCGAAGAAGCTGAAAGCGCTACACGCCTTGGGCATGCAAGATGCCACAGAACAATGGCCATTGCTGTTGGAATACTTGAAGGAATAATTTTGGTTTATTTATCCCAATAGATATACTGTGTATCGCTAATTTTTTGGGCAGCAGATTCGACTACGAAATTAGGCGTCTCTTTGTTCCACACCTGATAGTCGCCATTGACAGAATCCTGTACGAAATGTTGCACATTTTCAGCCCATTGCAACCAATGACGCATGTCGGAACATTGTGCGTCAATGGTAGTAAAATCATCGTAACGCGTTTGACGACCAATGATATTATTGTGCAAGTCCATATAGTGATCGCAGGGTGCATTAGGGCTCTTCCACTCCCAAAAGATATCCATGATGGCATGCGAAAGCCACTCACCGACATATGTTCGCAATAGGACATTGACATAAATATGTTTGAAGGCATCGCCAGGACGGCCATTGTTGGTAGCTTCGCCATAGTAATAGCGCGCCAGTTTCTCGGCACGAGCTTTGCTCTGCAGCACACGATAGAACAACCTTGGGCCACGCCATAGTAGCAAGGTAAGAAGGACGTTTTCTTCGTCAAAGAACTCAATATTAAGGGTGTCAAATGCAGCACGTGTAATCGGTTGTTCGCTGTGTACGAGCGATTGCAAGACATCCCAATCTGCTTGCTCCTGCGGTGTCAGTTCAAGCACCTCCATCTCCTCCTCCAGCGATAATGAGTCTAATGCCGCATAGAAATCGGTACGCAGCGATGCTGTTGACAAAAAATTGATTTCTTGTCGGTGCGGATTAAATAAGATTGGTTTTCGTTGCGAAGACACCAATAACCCATCGGTCAGCGCACACAATCGATTGATATATCCCGCATAAGCTTTCTCTGGATATAATCGCATCAGCTCTTCCTCTATATACTCTGCTATCGTATGATCTTGCAATGCAGTATCTGCTTCCCAACGTGCTCCTAACACGTATAGTACTTCCGCGGGGAAATCTGGAATGACCGTCGTATCAGGTTGTGCTGCAACGGGTAGTTGCGCCACTTGCTGAGTGCGGCAACCCGCAAACAGCAGACTGGTCAATCCTATCAAAAATACGAAAAACTTGCGCATCTGTGTATCTGAAATTTTGTGCAAAAGTACTACAAAAAAAACATATACGCAAATAAAAAAAAAGAAATAGGACTATTTTGCTGGAATTCTTGCATATCTCGTAAAAAAGTAGTACCTTTGTGGCATATTTGAAAATGAATATCCAATGCGCAGAATCGTTTTTATATTGACTATGTTGTTCTCCATGTCGCTATTTGCCTTGGAGAAAGTGCAATTTCCAGAATCATTTGCCGATGGTTGGGAGCCATACGTAGGCAAAATGGTGCAAATCACTACTCCACTCTATGTATGTGGTAACTACTACGATTCGCTGATTCTAGCTCCCGAGCGTTTGTACGTTCCAGAGGAGCATGCCATAGGTTTGGCGGAGGGCGACAGTACCGAATATTGGGCTATAAAGCAGGCGAATAGAGCACAGATCATCCGATTGACATGCAATATCCGCAATTATGAAGTACGCACGGGTGCTGTGCTGAAAAATTTGACCGCTCGTGTGGTTGCACCAGGTAAACTGGTGACTGGCGCTACGCCTAAATTCCAGAATAACAAACCTGAGCCAAAACCAAAGATGCCCAAGGGTCTGCTGGTATGTGCAGCCAATATCCAAAACTATTTTTATGATTTGGGCGGCTATGCACATCGCAAAACTACCAAAGAGCAACAAACTATTCAAACAGAGAAAATCAGCAAAGCCCTTACCCATATCAATGCCGATATCTATGCTATCTGCGAGATACAGAAAGGCGATAGTGCCGCGGAAATGCTAGTGCGCGCGATGAATGAAAGAGCCAAAAAAGCGCGCTATGCATATGTATCGCAGGGTTGGAGTAATGGTGACACCATCTCCTGCGGGTATATCTACCGCACCGACCGTGTGCGTCCATATGGCGACTTGCAGTATGGCTATCATGACCCTAGTAGCCATTATCACTATCGTATGGTGGCGTGCGGATTTGAGGAGATTAAGAGCGGTGAGCGTTTTGTGTTGAATATCAACCATTTGCGTTCAAAGCGTGGTACGGGCGATGAGTCAAATGGCAAAAGAATGGTGAATGTAGACAGTCTGTTGGTGATGCTGGATAAGATTGAGAAAGAGCAGTTGTTTGGCGACAAGGATATCCTGCTCGTAGGCGACTATAACTGTTATAGCCAAGAGCAACCTATTCAAACGCTTATCCGAGCAGGATATGAGGATATACTTATGCAATATGATTCAACTGGTTATTCCTATGTCTATCACAGCGAAGCAGGTTATCTAGACCGTGCGTTTGCTTCTCCAACCATGGCAGTGCAAGTGAAAGCTGTGCACCCATATCACCTGAATGCCGACTACTTCTACTCGCGTGGATACAAGCGTCGTCTCGACAAAACGATGTTCCGCTACGCGGATCATGACCCTATACTGATTAGCATACAGTTAGGCGATAAATAAACAAAAATACCGCTTATTCTTGCATATGTGCAAAAAAAGCAGTAATTTTGCACGATAATTTGGTTAACTTTGTGATTATGGTAGAAATTTTGAAATATTGCATTCCTGCCCTCTGCGTGCTTTTAGCGACATGGCTCGTGAT
This sequence comes from Paludibacteraceae bacterium, assembly GCA_045612525.1. Taxonomy (GTDB): domain Bacteria; phylum Bacteroidota; class Bacteroidia; order Bacteroidales; family Paludibacteraceae; genus Colicola. The sequence continues at coordinate 6,996 of JAZKZF010000017.1, forward strand.
GCACAAGTTTTATAATAGCGAAGAAGCAAAGCGTCTGTGGGAGCTTAAACGCCTGTCACAGAAAGAGATTTCTCCGCTTCGTATGCGGGCATACGAGCGACTGAGTTTGCTGCTTGAGCGTACCACCCCAGAGCATATGCTCATGGACCTCAACTTGGCAGAAATGACTCTGTTGCAAGTGCAGGCACACCTTATGCAAACCATCCGTCAGGAGTATGACCACAACATTAGTCAACAGATTTATGTTAGTGACGAGGTGTGGGGTTTGATTGACAATGCCAAGCAGCAGACGGTGGCTTTCGTAAATAGCATCGCACAACAAATGCCAGCAGGAAGCAGCGCTTTGGACTACGCCAAGACGCTCATAACGGCATACCGAACCAATGGCGATACACCTAACGACATTGCGCTGCAAGCACTCAAAAACGAGGCGAAGACATTATTGTGAGTCATGAACCAAGAGCAAAGAATCAAGACATATCAGTTCCTATTACGACAGACGAAGCATATTCGTCTTTGCTCTTTATTCCTTATTCTTTGTTCCCTATTAACTGCTTGCGAGCCCGAAACCACATGTTATCAAGAGATGAACGCAGCAGTACAAATCACTCTGACGGCAGACTCCATCACTTCGGCAGGCGACACGGTGTACTATGCCCAATGGGATAGCATTACCGTTGCAGGCGTAGGGAGCGACATCGGTATGCAAGGCAACGGAATCAAAGTCATGGGATTGGAACTGCGTCCTGATACCAATCTAACCATGTATCTCATGCTCTATCACGACCAAATAGACACACTTTATATCCAACATACCCCTCGTCAGCAGTTTATCAGTTTGGCTTGTGGATGTGCTGTATATCACACCATCACTGCAGCATGGTCGAGTGATCCACGTGTGGATAGCGTAAGTATCATCAATGCTGCGGTTGAAACCATCGCTCAAGATAATCTGTGTATCTACCTGCATGAATAGACTATTGCTCATAGTATCCCTCTGTTGCCTCGCATTATGCGCGAGCGCACGTGAGTATGCGGACACGGCCGTTTATCAGGGAATGAGCGTGAAGTTGGATATTGCGATGCCTATATTGGAAGTGGCACGTTCGGCAGGTAAGATTCAGAGTTACGAAACCGCAGTGAATGTGCGCCTTGCTAAACGTTTCTACCCTACCCTTGAAGCAGGATATGCCTTGGCGGAACGTGGCTCAGATGGTGGAATGCACAAAGGGCAAGGTGGTTTTGGTCGCTTGGGTATGGATATGGCTGTGGTGAAGAAAGGTGCGTCGGAAAATAATATGCTGGTTGGTTTGCGGTTTGGTGGTGCGTACCAAAACTACGACCTTACGGATGTGAAACTGCACAGTGAGTATTGGGGAGAACAACGACTGAACTTTTACGACCAACATCGTTTTGACTGTTGGGGAGAGATTGTAGCGGGTTGTCAAGTGCAAGTCTATAAGGGTTTTCAGATGGGATGGTATATTCGTATGAAACTCCTATTCACCCGCAATGCCAAAGAAGGAGGAGTGATGCCATACTATATTCCTGGTTTAGGTTTCCGCAAGGATTTTAATTGGGGATTTAATTACTATCTCGCATATAAATTTTAACAACGCTTATAATAAACTAACGATACAATCATGAATTCAAAACAACTAATGACAAAAGCAGCAGATAACATCCGTATCCTTGCTGCAGCAATGGTCGAGAAGGCCAAGAGTGGTCACCCTGGTGGCTCAATGAGTGGAGCAGACTTCGTACAAGTGCTTTACTCTGAGTTCCTTATTCACGATCCAGAGAACCCATGTTGGGAGGCACGCGACCGTTTCTTCCTTGATCCTGGTCACATGTCACCTATGCTCTATGCACAACTCTGCATGACAGGTCATTTCACCATGGACGAACTCAAGCAACTCCGTCAATGGGGCAGCGTTACTCCAGGTCACCCAGAGCGCAATGTAGAGCGTGGCATTGAGAACACTTCTGGTCCTTTGGGTCAAGGTCATACTTTTGCTGTCGGTGCGGCTATTGCAGCTAAGTGGTTCAATGCTCGTTATGGCGAGATTCACAATCCAACAATATATGCATTCATCTCTGATGGTGGCATCCAAGAGGAGATTAGCCAAGGTGCTGGCCGTATGGCAGGTCACCTCAAACTCGACAACCTCATCATGTACTACGACTCCAACGAGATTCAGCTCTCTACCTCTTGCAACGAGGTAAGTTCTGAGAACGTAGCCATGAAGTACGAGGCGTGGGGTTGGTATGTACAAGACATCGATGGTCACGATCCTGATGCTATTCGCCAAGCGATCATCAATGCGCAAAACGAGAAGAATCGTCCTTCGCTCATTATCGGTCATACTTCTATGGGTAAGGGTTGCGTGAATGCCGAAGGCGCAAGTTGGGAGGGAAAGACCTCTACCCACGGTCAGCCACTCAGCAAGTCTGGCGCTAGCTTCGAGGCTACTGTTAAGAACCTTGGCGGCGACCCAGAGAACCCATTCCAAATTTTCCCTGATGTACAAGCGCTCTTCGATAAACGCGCTGAAGAACTCCGCGAGATTACCAACCAACGCTATGCAGCTTATCATGAGTGGAAAGAGGCTAATCCATTGGCTGCCAACGAGTACGAGACCTTTATGAGTGGCGAGACTCCTTGTCTTGATTGGAGTCTGCTCCAACAAAAAGACAATGTTGCTACCCGTACTGCTTCTGCTTCTGCCCTCGCCTTCCTCTCTGAGCATGTCGGCAACATGATTGTATCCTCCGCCGACCTTTGCAACTCAGATAAGACCGACGGTTTCCTCAAGCACACCCATGTCATCACAGCCGATGACTTCACCGGTCGCTTCCTCCAATCAGGTGTGAGTGAGCTCACTATGGCTTGCGTCTGCATCGGTATGGCACTTCACGGCGGTATTATTCCTGCTTGCGGTACTTTCTTCGTGTTCTCTGACTATATGAAACCTGCTATCCGTATGGCAGCGTTGATGGAGATTCAGATGATGTTCGTTTGGAGCCACGATGCTTTCCGCGTAGGTGAGGATGGCCCAACCCACGAGCCTGTAGAGCAAGAAGCACAAATCCGCCTCATGGAGAAACTCCACAACCACTCTGGCCGTCCAAGTGTGATGGTACTCCGTCCTGCTGATGCAGAGGAGACAACTGCTGCATGGAAAATGGCCATGGAGAATATCTATACCCCAACAGCCCTTATCCTCTCTCGTCAAGATGTAACAAGTGTACCTAACACCTCTGAGGCTGGTGTGAAGAAGGGTGCGTATATCGTCAGCAAAGATGAGAATCCACAAGTGGTGATGATTGCTTCGGGTAGTGAAGTATCAACCCTCATGGCAGGTGCAGAGCTCCTTCGTGCTGAGGGTGTTCGTCTCCAAATCGTGAGTGTACCTTCTGAGGCTATCTTCCGTCAACAAAGCAAAGAGTATCAAGCAGAAGTATTGCCACAAGGTGTAGCACGTTTTGGTTTGACCGCAGGTTTGCCATGCAACCTCGAAGGTCTTGTAGGCGAGCACGGTACCGTATGGGGACTCAACTCCTTCGGTTTCTCTGCACCATACAAAGTACTCGATGAGAAACTCGGCTTCACCGCAGAGAACGTGTACGATCAAGTAAAGAAATTGCTCTAATAAGTAATCACATCGCAAAGGCGACTGGTTTAATGCTCGGCGTTAATTCGCCGAGCATTTTTTGTCTTGTGCACCCACCGCTCACTGCGCAAGCCGCTACCGCAGTTCTGCTGCCACCACCTCGCCTTTTGGCGACACCACATCACAAAGCGCCACCGCCTGCACTTAGCGCAAAAAGTACTTTTATTAAGATTCCCTTCCCTAGTTCCTTCCCAATCTGCCTCGGGCTAAAAACCAAAGATGAACCAAAGACGAACCAAGGAACGACCTAAGAACTCCGAAACACAAAAAAGGCTTTTTATTAAGATTGCCGTCTCTTTCTCCTCTCTTATACCTTGCCTAATTTTACCGAGAGAACACCGACCGACGACCGAGAGAACTCCGACTCAACTCCTCGCCTCCCAAAAGTGCTTTTTCTTATGATTGAGAACCTAAAAAGGTTGTCCCGTTTCCTAAAAAGGTTGACTCATTTCCTGAGAAAGTTGACTAAAAAGTCGCAAAAGTCTTGCTCAATCCAAAATAAATTACTACCTTTGCACCGTGAACCTGCGCCGAGGGGTGTCTGACATCAGCGGCGGAGGGTAGCAGACATATTGAAAAGGCGTTTATTAGCGCTCTGTTCTGACCTTTTGGAATCTCGCAAATTTCAAGTATCTTCAGGACTTAGCAACGATAGATGTCCTACGGGATATGAAATATCCCTCTTGTGCCTATTGGTACGCCTTTTGCGTATACAAGTACGCGCACGCGTACCTTAACTATGTAGCACGAGAGTATTTTATATTCGGCGTGGGCTTCGCGTTGTCGGTTCTAAGATACAAGGCAATGCGAGAGCCTCAAAAGGTGGAACTGACAAAAGTGCAGTCCCGCTTTTTTTGTGTACCTACCATTATCCATGAGTAACTTCTCCTTTCGTGGGCAAGGTATTCTCAGGACCTCAAGGTATGGGGAGAAGTTATTTGTGGATTTAGTATTAGATTGCAAAAGAACCAACAAGAACCAACACGCTCCTTGTGAGAAAAATAAAAAAGCAGTACCTTTGCACCATGTTTATGTACTGTATAAAAATAAAAAGTTTAACAATTTAATTAACAAAACAATGAAAAAGTTTTTATTAATGATTGCATGTGCAGCTCTAATGTGTGCATGTGGAGGTAAAACCTCATCTTCACAACAACCTACTGATGAGGCGAAATCTTTAGAAGCATCTACTCTCACACTGCGTGGAAAGCATGCTAATTTGTTCAAAGTATCAGCGGACACTTATAAAGTCATGCTGGTGCAAGCAAATGATGGTTGGCAAGTACGCATCAAAGTTCCTATCGCTTTGAAAAGCGAGTTTAAGCAACTTAAAGACTACAAAAAATATGAACGCGAGTTGTCATCAGTGTATGGTAATTTGTTAAATGTAAGTGAAGTTGAACTTGAGTCTTTGGATTTAGACGAGAGCGAATGGGATGTCCTTTTGCAAGAAGGAGCAGAAACTGAGACCTCTATTACAGGAAAAACATGGAGTTACAAGAGTTATTCTTACGAGGATGCTAAAAGCATATACGATAGAGTTGCTGCCATAGAATTAACCGGTATTGAGTTGGAGGAGGCTGAAGAAACAACTTCATCTAGTTTGTTTGATGAAGAAACAAAGCAAACTATGGATGATGCTTTGGAATTATTAGAAGCCGAAGCTGAATTACTTAATGCTCTTGGTGGTTTGTTGTAAATCTACATAACGGGTAATACAGCAAGCGTACCTGATAAACAATAATTATTAACTTTTAAAAATCAATTTATTATGGAAATCTTTTGGTGGATTTTATTAGCACTATTATTGTGCTGTGGTTTCCTCGGTTGTTTTATCAACAAAGTACCAGGACCTATTGCAGTTGTATTGGCATCACTTATTGGCATTACAGCATTAGATGTTGACCTCGAATGGGGACATTTTGCAATTATTGCAGTATTAGCAGTTGTAAGTATCATTGCCTCTAAAGTACTTGTAAAACTTGCAAAAAAAATGCAGGAATACAGTAAGCGTGCAACAATTGGCACGACAATCGGTTCAATCATTGGACTTATACTAGTTGCTGGTGCTAGTAGCATGGATTCTGATGCTGCAGTAATTGTGACTGCAATTGTCGGTTTAGTAGTACTACCTTTTGTATTGGCATTTTTGTTAGAACTTACCAATAAGAATGGAGCCGCTATGGCGGTGAAATGTGCAACAGCAGCAACTTGCGCTTATTTAGCTGATACTTGCCTAAAGTTGGTTGTGTTCATCTATGCAGTTTATATGATGTTTCTTGGATAACAATTTTACTAACAATTAAAATGTTACATTATGAAACTAAAATCAATTATTGTTATAGCAATGGTCGCCTTTTTGGCTTCATGCACTAACCCAGAATCTCTTCTTAAAAGTTATGAAAAAGCTTGTGAAGCTGGTAATGCAGTAAAAGCAGCACAAGTTTTGGAGGATATGGAAGAGAAATATCCAGAAGATACTGATTGGACTGAAGACCAAATGGAGCGTATTATTGAAGCTACTGCCACTCTTGCGGAAAAGCAAACAGAAGATGCTATGAAGGCTTTGGAGTCTTTGGGTGGATTAGGATTATAATTCCCCATAATAAATAGAATAAGAGGGTGTATCCATTGTTGATACCCCTCTTGTTTTTTTGCGAATGCTACTTCATATCTTTGCGAACAGACAAGAAAAATTAATGCCACTACTATACGCCAGATATGCTACTGTGATCACGACATGGTCCCTAGCCTAGGAAAACTTGAGAGAGCTAATTAAAACTTCGGCACAACTTTCGGCACTAAGAAAAAAAATAACAAAAAAAACACTCACGCGGGAAGCCCTGTAAATACTACACTTCCCGCGTGTTACATATACCCTTTCCCTCTCCCGAATCTCCAATCTTCGGCACAAAACGACTATAATGCCGAAGATTTTTGCAGCATTATTATAGAAACGCGTTTGTAGAAAGCCACCGAAAGCCCATAGAACTCCCATAGATCTCCTATGATGGTCGCCTAATCTGCAGGTAACTTTATATGTCTTGCAAAACCCAAAAATCGGGGATTTCTGACAAAAATACAAAAAACATTTGCACAAACCAAATAAAATCACTACCTTTGCAGCGCAAAAACATTAAGATAATCCGCTATGAGTTTGCAAAAAGCACATTTCGTGGCGGAATAAAGACAACTTTTATGGATAGTTTAATAGGAAGAACAAAAGAAGTGGACGAGCTTAAACGCCTGTATATCAGCAAGAAGTCTGAATTTGTTGCGGTATATGGCAGGCGTCGTGTGGGCAAAACCTTTCTTATAGATGAAGCATTGCGTGGAAAAATCACGTTTCGTCATGCAGGATTAAGTCCTATTGACGAGAGCGGACAATCGAATAATCTCAAGCAACAACTGCTACATTTCTACCAATCATTGCAGCTACATGGCATGCGCAAAAGCCGTTGTCCCAAGAATTGGTTAGAAGCCTTTTTTATGCTGGAGCAACATCTGCAACAGACAGACAATGGCAGCAGACAGGTTATCTTCTTAGATGAATTGCCATGGATGGATACACCACGCAGCGGATTCATCACTGCTTTGGAGAGTTTTTGGAATACTTGGGCATGCCACCGTCAAAATATCATGCTTGTCGTTTGTGGTAGTGCCAACTCTTGGATGATAGACAACTTGGTTAATAATCATGGTGGACTATACGGACGTACTACCTACGAAATAAAACTATCTCCATTCAATCTAATGGAATGCGAACTCTTTTACAAGAGCAGAGGGATACGTATGTCGCGTTATGACATCGCACAAGCGAATATGATTTTAGGTGGTATTCCATACTATATGAATTATTTTCAACGCGCGAAGAGTCTGGCACAAAACATAGATGAACTATTCTTTGCTAAAAACGCGAAACTCAACAATGAGTTCACACGTTTATTCCAATCAGTATTCTCCAATCCCGAACAGATGATGCGGATAGTGCGTACCCTCGCAATGAAAAGAAAAGGATATACTCGCGAAGAATTAGCCACAACTGCGCAAATAACTATTAATGGCGAACTTACTAAATGGCTCAATGCACTTGTGGCAAGTGATTTTATTGAGAAATACATACCTTTCGGCGAAAGCAAACGCAATATACACTATAAGCTCATAGATCCATTCTGCTTATTTTATCTTCGTTTTATTGAGGGGCAAAAAGAGATGGATAACGAGTTCTGGATGAACAATGTACTATCGCCTAAAATCAATGCTTGGCGAGGATATGCGTTTGAGGACTTGTGTTTCCGCCATGTAGATCAAATAAAACGCGCATTGCAAATAGGGGGCATTTCATCTACACAATCCGCCTGGTCGGTGATAGGAGATAACGAACACGAAGGTACACAGATTGATTTGCTTATTAGTAGAAAAGATAATATAGTCAATTTATGCGAGATGAAATTTTATAGCGAAGACTTTGCTGTGAACAAGTCCTATCACCAGAAATTAGTACATCGCACCAATCTACTTTTAGAGCACTTATCTCGCAAGACTGCCATACATCCGATACTCATCACTACTTATGGTCTTGAGTATAACGAATACTCCAACGACTTTATGCATACTATAACATTGGATGAGTTGTTTGTGTAAAAAAATAACACCATTATTCCTCTTCCTTTTTGAAAAAACTTGCATAATTGATTTATTTGTAGTACCTTTGCAGCTGCAAAGGTTATGACCAAATGACACCTAACAAAAATCATACGGTGTAAGCAGATTGTTTGAGGCTGCCAAGCCGAAATAGGAAATGAACAAATAAATAATTAAATCATAAATAGTTTTATGGATTACAATTTCAGTGAAATTGAAAAGAAATGGCAAGCCGAATGGGCTAAGGCGGGTACTTACCGCGTAAGTAACCAAAGCGACAAAAAGCCATTCTATGTGCTCGATATGTTCCCTTACCCATCGGGCGCGGGTTTACACGTAGGTCACCCTCTCGGTTATATCGCCAGTGACATTTACAGCCGTTACAAACGCTTGCAGGGTTTCAATGTTCTCCACCCAATGGGCTTTGACTCCTACGGTCTGCCTGCGGAGCAATATGCTATCCAAACAGGCCAACACCCAGAGAAGACCACTATGGAGAATATCGCTCACTATATTGAGCAACTCCAAAAGATTGGTTTCAACTACGACTGGGATCGCGAGGTGAAGACTTGCAACCCTGACTTCTACAAGTGGACACAATGGGCATTTATCCAAATGTTCAATTCCTACTTCGACACCTCTTTGCAGAAGGCTCAACCTATCAGCAAACTCATTGAGAAGTTCGAGCAAACCGACCCTACTTGGGCTACTCTCTCCGAGAAAGAGCAACAAGAGCGCCTCATGAACTACCGTATCGCCTATTTGGCTGATACCAAAGTGAACTGGTGCCCACAACTCGGTTGTGTACTTGCCAACGATGAGGTAAGCGAGGGCCTTTCTGTTCGTGGTGGCTACCCTGTAGAGCAACGCATCATGCGCCAATGGAACCTCCGCGTGAGTGCCTATGCGCCACGCCTTCTCCAAGGTCTTGATACCGTGGATTGGACCGACTCCCTCAAGGAGACCCAACGCAACTGGATCGGCCGCAGCGAAGGTGCTGAGATGCGCTTTGCTATCAAAGGTCAAGACGAACCATTCACCATTTTCACTACCCGCGCAGATACTGTGTATGGCGTAACCTTCATGGTGTTGGCTCCTGAGAGCGAGTATGTGGCTCGTGTGACTACCGAGGAGCAAAAAGCAGAGGTAGAGGCGTACCTGCAAATAGTGAAGAACCGTACCGAGCGTGAGCGTATCGCTGACCGCCGTGTGACAGGTGTTTTCACAGGTTCGTATGCTATCAATCCGCTCACCAAAGCCGAGATACCTATCTATATAAGTGACTATGTATTGAGCGGTTATGGTACGGGCGCCATTATGGCTGTACCTGCACACGATAGCCGTGACTATGCTTTCGCTAAGCACTTCAACTTGCCTATTATCCCACTCATCGAAGGGGCAGATGTCAGCGAGCAGAGCTTCGATGCCAAAGAGGGCGTGATGATCAATTCGGGTTTCCTCAACGGCATGCAAGTGAAAGACGCTATCCAAGCGATGAAGGAACATATCACCAACACTGGCCTCGGTCGCGTGAAAGTGAACTACCGCCTCCGTGATGCAGTTTTCAGCCGCCAACGCTACTGGGGCGAACCATTCCCTGTTTATTACAAGGATGGTATGCCATACATGCTCCCAGAAGAGTGCTTGCCACTCCTCTTGCCTGAGGTATCAGACTTCAAACCTACCACCACAGGCGAGCCACCTCTTGGCAATGCCGACCTCTGGGCGTGGGATGAGAAGAACAACCAAGTAGTGAGCAAGTCGCTGATTGATAATGTATCTGTCTTCCCTCTCGAGCTCTGCACCATGCCTGGTTTTGCGGGTTCGTCTGCGTACTACCTCCGCTATATGGACAACCACAACGATGCTGCGCTCGTGGGCAAAGAGGCCAATGACTACTGGCGTCAAGTCAACCTCTATATCGGTGGTACAGAGCATGCTACGGGTCACTTGATTTATAGTCGCTTCTGGAACAAGTTCCTCTATGACCTCGGCTATATCTGCGAGGACGAACCATTCCGCAAGCTTATCAACCAAGGTATGATTCAAGGTCGCTCTAACTTCGTTTATCGTTATATTGGCGAAGGCGCAACGGGCAACCTCTTTATCAGCTACAACCTCATTGACAACCCAGAGTACAAAGATAAGGTACAACCTATCCACGTGAACGTGAATATCGTCAAGAACGATGTATTGGATATCGATGCTTTCCGCAATTGGATGCCTGAATTCAAGAATGCGGAGTTTGTCTTTGCAGACGGCACTTCTATTGAGGATAATCCTTATATCGGCTCTCCAATGTATCCAAAGCAATACATTTGCGGTTGGGCGGTTGAGAAGATGTCTAAGTCTATGTTCAATGTGGTGAATCCAGACGATGTAGTTGCTAAGTACGGTGCGGATACTTTGCGTTTGTACGAGATGTTCCTTGGTCCATTGGAGATGTCCAAACCTTGGGATACCAATGGTATCGATGGCGTGCACCGTTTCTTGCGTAAGTGGTGGAATATGTTCGAGACCCTCTCCAACGACGAACCAACAGCAGAGGAGTTGCGTAGCTTGCACAAGTTGATTAAGAAGATTACATGGGATATTGAGAACTTCTCACTCAACACCTCTATCCCCGCCTTCATGATTGCACAAAACGAGTTGCAAGCCCTCAAGTGCAACAAGGTCGCTATCCTCAAGACCTTCGCTATCTTGCTTGCTCCATACGCTCCTCATATTGCAGAAGAAGCATGGCATCTCTGTGGCGAAACAGGTTCTGTTTGCCACGCAGAATGGCCAACTTGCAACGAGGCATACTTGGTAGAAGCCACACAAAAGTACCCTGTTCAGTTCAATGGTAAGGTGCGCTTTACTATCGAAGTAGCAAAGGATACTCCACGCGAGGAGGTTGAGAAGATTGTCATGGCTCACGAGCTAACCGCTAAACAATTGAACGGCGCCGCTCCAAAGAAAGTGATCGTCGTTCCAGGCAAGATTGTCAATATCGTGATGTAAGGTGACACCTTATATATAATAGAAAATGCACTCCCGAAAGAGAGTGCATTTTTTATTTCCAACAACAGCATCGATTATTCCTCAAACTCGATCACATAGCCGTGTGCGATTGCGCGTACTTTAGAATAAATAAGCGCCCATGATTCTACAGACTGTGTGGTAGTGATGTTGATGATTTGTTGATTGCCTTGGAGTTCTGCGTTTTTGTACATCTCGCTGATAGCATTGTTGTTAAGTGCTTTCTTTGAAAGACCACCAATGCCAAATACATAAGTTGCACTCCATTCGCCGCTAACTTCCTTCACAATGTGGTAGTTAGACTCAGACAAAACAACCTTAGTTTCAACAGGGTCATTGGCATAAGGTGTCATGTTAAGACCAGCGCAGCTTGCAAACAATACAGCCAACAAACTGACAAATAAAAATTTAATTGCTTTCATTGTTTTTGTTATGTTTCTGCCTACTCTTCTTCGGATTTTCGGCTTCTTCCGTTTTAATTATTTATTTATTTTATTGTTAGTTAAAAATATATACAAAAAGCGTGAACTTTCGTTCGCTTCATTTGATTACTTGAGGTCTTCGACTACCTTATATTCTCGGCTTATGTAACATTTTGGGTACCTAAAATGTTACATAAGCCCATATTTCAAGAAAATATATTACCTCTGCCCCGACTTTGAACATTTTTACAATACAGATTGAATATTCCTGTAATCTATTGCTTTTAGAGCAAAGCATCGCGGAGTTTGTGTTTGATATAATGCTCGTCGGTAAAGTGTGAGCGGAGGTGTGGAGTCATCTCGGCATGAGCGAAGAACTTTTGGTATTCGCGTTTAATATCCTCACCCAAATTAGGGTCATGAGGGGTATAATGGCAAATCGTTTCAGGTGTGTCCTTGGGTTTGAAGGCCTTGAAACGGAAAAGGTCTTGCATCGTGAGTTTGAACTCTGTTTCACCATTCTCACGGCGACCGCGATACTTGTTTACACCTACTGCCTTCTTCAACGAGGACATAGGATTAAGCACGGGATTAATGACAATCTTCCTACCTGCAAAGTTAGCGCAGAGAACATAAAACCCACCTAATGAACTACCAATTAGATATTTGACATCTGGGTTGGCAGCAATAAAATCGTTAATTTTCTTCACCGACTCGTCCACAAGATGATTAACCTCTAATGGACACCACTCGATATCTGGGTAGTATTTGCGGAAATTGGTGATTGTATCCGAGTGAATAGAACCCGCAAAACCGTGTATGTAGACCGCCTTTGCCATTATTTAGGAAGAGATCGGAAGATAGCAGCTCGAACAAAGCAGTCTAATCGGGTATAAACCTTTGGTTTGCGTGTAGTAGGATCGATAGGCGCATCTGCCTCTGCATGTTTGAGTTGTGCCTCGAATCGTTGACGCCATTGAGCAGCCAATGCCTCGTCATGAAGCTCCACCTTAGCACGCTGGCAAGCTATAGTCCAATTATCATGTCGTTGTTTCTCTGCACCTTTGGGTGGATTCTTTTTCCAATCGCGTGGGTGCTCAATCACATAAGACTCTTGTGCATACTGTGCAATAATATTGCCGTTCTCATCATAAACTGCTTTGCGACGGAAAACAGTTTTGCTCTTCTTGGAAATCTTTCCATGAAGACTTTCCAAAGGAAAAATAAGATTGGATTGTGCCATAGAATTAACAGTTTGACTATTTTTATTTACATTGTAATATAATTATCGAGTTCGACATGGGTAATACTTCACCTAGATATACTGAATAACCTAGAAATATCCTATTTATCACCTATTAATAACATATGAATAACTAACTAATAACTAACTAATCACTAACTGATGATATGTGATTGCAAAGGTACAATAAAATTCGGATATGTGCAAATTTGGAGGAAAAAAAATTAAATAATCATCAATCTTCTATGGAAAACAAAAAAAAATCACGCTACAGAGTGAACTCTCGCGTGATTCTTATCCTTTGTGATCCGTGCAGGATTCAAACCTGCAACCCCCACATCCGTAGTGTGGTACTCTATTCAGTTGAGCTAACGGACCATGCTTCTCAAAAGCGGGTGCAAAGGTACTGCTTTTTTTTGACATGACCAAATTTTTTAACAAAAAAGTACATTTTTTTTGTAGTATTGCAAAAAAATCGTACCTTTGCAGGGAAAAATAAGGTAATTTTGTATGAAACAGAGTATTTATAGTGCCGTAGTGACGGTATTGCTTGTTTTAGTAGGAGTGAATGCATTTGCTGTTGCTCCTCTTCCCGGATTGGATTTGGTGGAACCCCATCGTGCGCGTGCCCCCTTTAAAATAGTATCGCATGATGCCGCAAAGAATATACAAAAAGTAGCCCCACGTCAAAATCCAGAAATAAACTTAGCTCCTCGTGGATTGCTAATTTTGGTGGATTTTGCTGATTTATCGATGCAGGAAACGAATACCAATCAAGCATTTGATTCGCTTATGAATGGCGATAACTACATCTACAATGGTGCAATGGGTTCGTGCAAAGCTTATTTTAATGCCCAGTCTGATGGTAAATACAACCCAACATTTGATGTAGTTGGTCCTGTAAAACTGCCTCATCCTATGGCGTTTTATGGTGCTAATGCTGATGATGGTAATGATCAATATACAGTTGATTTTGTGATAGATGCTTGTAAAGGGGCGGACTCTTTAGGAGTAGATTTCACAAAGTATGATAATAATGAGGATGGTATGGTGGACTTTGTATATATCATTTATGCGGGTCTTGCAGAATCAGAAGGCGGAGGTGCGGATGCAGTATGGCCACATAATTGGGATTTGATTTCTGCACTATATTATGGTTATAGTTATCAAACGGAATATTATGCAAAGTCTAATACCGAATATAAGTTACCTGAATTTGATGGTAAATTACTGAACGAATATGCATGCTCCAACGAGATAAAAAAGAGCAACAATGCGCGCACAGGAATTGGTACAATTTGCCACGAGTTTAGTCATGTATTGGGTCTGCCAGACTACTATCTAACAACTACAAATCCAACTGTAAATCAACGATATACACCAGGTGCATGGTCCTTGATGGGATATGGCAATTATCTCAATAACGGTAATACTCCACCTAATTATTCGGTGTATGACAAGTATTATTTGGGTTGGTTGGAACCTGCAATGCTAGCAGAATCACAAGTGCTTGAAATACCTGCGGATGGTAAGACGTGCTATATGATTAGTTACGACGAGCAACATGTAGAGGCAGGTCCCTATCGCACGGATACAATTTATTACCTCGAAAATCGTCAGTTAGAGGGTTGGGACGCGTATTTACCTGGTCATGGATTATTGATATGGCGTGTGATATTTGATGAGCAAGATTGGTTTGACAACTGTCCAAATGACTATGTTGCTCGTTATTTGTTGGTTTCAGCAAAGAAGATCTCTTCTCCATACACGACTACAGATCCAAAGCCTGAAGTTCCGTTCCCAGGTTCGTCAGGTCAAACTAGTTATATTACATTCTCGCATAGTCAATTAGAGAATATTCAAGAGGTTGATGGGTTGATTACGTGCGAATTTATAACCACCAACAAAACCCCCGTAGAAAACATTCCTTCTTCCAATCCAACATTTAATGAGCAATGGTACAATATTTTAGGTCAACCTATTGATCCGGAACATTATATTGGAATAGGAATAAATAATGGCAAAAAATATCTACTCCGATGAGTGGATATTTTTGTATATTCCTATAGTATATCTTGCAGGCAAGTATATGAAAATCGTTATCGCATCTGATTCATTCAAGGGTTCGTTGAGTTCGACAGATGTAGCACAAGCGGCTACACGCGGTATCAAGGCAATATATCCCGATTGCGAAGTAGTTCCCGTAAATGTGGCAGATGGTGGCGAAGGAACCGTGGAAGCCATAGTAGAGGCATTGGATGGCGAGATAGTGCATGTTGTCATTAGTGATCCCTTAGGTCGCCCAATACAAGTTCGGTACGGTATAGCAGGCGAGAAGGCAATCATTGAGATGGCTGCCGCTAGCGGTTTGCCCCTATTAGAACCCAAAGAACGCAACCCTTGGTTGACATCCACCTATGGTACGGGTGAGATCATTATGGATGCTATTCGACGAGGTTGTTGCCAATTATTAGTAGGTATTGGCGGCAGTGCGACCAATGATGCCGGCACGGGCATGTTGCAAGCATTAGGCTTTAAATTTTACGATTCCAATGGGGATGAGATTATCGATTGCCGTGGTGGTAGATTGCAAGATATTGCTGATATAGACGATGGTTGCGTACCACAATCTGTGCGAGAAGCTGAATTTATTGTGGCGTGTGATGTAGATACCCCGTTCTGCGGTCCTGAAGGCGCATCCAGCATGTTTGCTCCACAAAAAGGAGCTGATGCAGAGATGGTGGTTAAGTTGGATGCAGGCATGGCATCGTATGCCAAAGTGGTAGAAACTAAATACGGTATCCCTATTATACGGATAGCAGGTGCTGGAGCAGCAGGTGGCATGGGTGGCACTATGCGTGGTGTTCTGAATGCGACACTCAAACGCGGCATAGACATGGTGTTAGATGTTATCGGTTTTAATCAGAAAATTAATGGTGCAGACCTAATTATTACAGGTGAGGGTAAGATCGACATCCAAACAACCAAAGGAAAAACAGTTGCGGGCGTTATGGCTCGTGGCCAGCAGCAGAACATACCCGTGGTAGCTATATGTGGAAGCGTTGAGGAGTGCGATAGCTTAGAGAAAATGGGGTTAGCTGGTATCTATCCTATATTAGAAAAAGAAGTGCCTCTCGAAGTATCTATGCGCCCCGATTTGGCTGCTGCCAATATAGAGAAGACGATACTACGCATTCTACAAAACAATCGCCATTGAGATCTCAATGGCGATTGTTTTGTATATAGGAATACCCCTTTATACTGTGGCTTCAACGTTCCACATGAAGGCACGTACGCCCACTTCCTCGTTACGTTTGTCAAGTTTCTTAACTGCTTCAAGCAAAGCAGGAGCTTTCTCGTCAGGAACGATAGTGATGACGCAAGAGTTCATCTCTGGCCATGCGTGGGTACCACGGCGTGGTTCGCCATTCTTGCTTCCACGGCCTTGCACATCTTCAAAGAAGGTGAAGCCTCGTATCTCTAACATATCAAGCATATACTCCACACGCTCGGTGTTAGCTTGATTGAATATGATCATTACAGATTTCATAATTACATTTGGATTTAGGAGCCAGAAACCAAGAATCAAGACATTGTCTTGGCTCTTGGCTCATGGTTCTTGATTCTTATTTTTCGTTGTCTTCGCAGTCCTTCACATCAATATCCATGAAGATGAAGTTCTCGCGGACTTTCTTGAGTTTGTCGCGTTCGCCTTTCTTTGACATAGCACCATAGATCACAGGTACGATATACAATGTCAAGAAGGTAGCGACCGTCAAACCACCAATCACAACGATACCCAATGGACGCCACATCTCGGCACCTTCACCTTGGCTTACGGCCATTGGTACCATACCGAGGATAGTTGTGAACGCAGTCATCAAAACAGGACGCATACGGCTTTGACCGGAGATTTGGATAGCCTCGTTGAGGTCGTGTCCACGCTCGCGCATGAGGTTGATATAGTCCACGAGCACGATACCATTCTTCACCACGATACCCACCAGCAAGACGATACCCAATGCACCAATCATATCCAATGATACACCTGTTATCCACAACGCAAGGATCACACCCGATAGCGCAAATGGCACAGTAAACATAATGATTCCAGGGTTGCTAAACGACTCAAACTGACTCGCCATCACGATGTACACGAGGATGAGAATCAATGCGCCCAACATACCGAGTTTGCCAAACGACTCTTGTTGATCCTCATATGCACCTGCCAAACGGATGGAATAACCAGCTGGCTTGTCGATCTGAGGCAACACTTGTGTATTGATAGCTTGTGCCAACTCGCCGAGTGAAGTCTCGTATGGAGTTACCTTCACAGTCACTATACGTTGACGTGACTTGCGCACGATTTTTGGTGGTGCCCAATATTCGTCCACCGAGCAGATCTCTGAGAGTTTGATAGTTTGTCCCATTGGTGTTGGGATAGAGAAATCAAGCACATCCGAGATGGAATTGCGATTCTCCTCTTTGAGACGCACCAGGATATCATACTCATCACCATCTTCCTTCAAGAAGCCTACAGCCATACCATTCACACGGTTGCGCAAGTAAGAAGAAATAGTAGCAGAGGTCAATCCGTGGCGAGAGGCTTTCTCTTTGTCCACGATAATCTTAATCTCAGGACGGTCATCGTCACGATCAGAGAATACATCACGAGCTCCTGGCAATTCCTTGGTCAAGGCAATGATTTGTTGTGCCATTTGGTTGGTGATATCAAAGTCATAACCATATATCTCTACATCCACGGTATTACCGCCACCAGGACCACCACTACTGATATTAGCCTGATACTCAATTATCTCTGGATATTGTGCCAACTCTTGACGCAAGACCTCAGCAATTTGCCATATTGTACGTTCACGCTCCCATTTCTTGTTGCAGCGAATAGTCATGGAGATGGTGTTATTCATCGTAGTCGAGAAGATTGCACCTGTACCATCGTCATCGTTGCTACCTGCAGAGGTAGAGATCATCTGAATCTCAGGCACGAGCAGCATGAAACGCTCCTCCAACTGGCGAGCTGTCTTCACGGTCTCTTCAATGCGTGTACCACGTTGCAATTCTACCGTCACGCTCAATCGAGCATTATCTTGTTGCGCCATGAAGTCGGTACCCACTTTGCCCATGATAAATGGTAAGAGCGAAGCGGCAAAGAACACGAACAATGCAATGATTGTCAATGCTTTGTGACGCAAACACCAGCCGAGTGACTTCGCATAGGCTGCATCTACTTTATCCAAGAACGCCACAACCGTGCGATCATACCATGTCTTTTGAGTAGCTTCTTCATCAATGAGCTTTCCGTTTTCAACACGCACTTTTCTTGGTTTCAGCAGCTTAGAGCAAAGCATTGGGGTCAATGTGATAGCAATCACGGTAGAGGTACAGCAAACCACAGTTACGATCCAACCCAATGACTCAAACATGATACCTGCCATACCGTCCATCATAGTCAGTGGCACGAATACAGCCACGAGTACCAACGTTGTCGCAATAACGCTGACCCATACCTCATTAGTAGCATAAATAGCTGCCTCACGAGGCGCTTCACCACGCTCGATGTGACGGGTGATATTCTCCAAGACCACAATCGCATCGTCCACCACCATACCAATCGCGATACTCAGCGAACAGAGCGAGATGATGTTGATACTGGAGTCTGCCATCTTCAGATAGATAAACGCAACTATCAACGAAATTGGAATAGTGAGCGAGATGATAATCGTCGCACGCCATTTACCCAAGAAGAACAACACCACTAGCACCACAAACAAGAGCGCATACAACACTGACTCCTCCAATGAGTTGATACTATTGCGGATATTGTCAGCCGAGTTGTAGATCTCTTGAATCTTCACATCGGTAGGCAATTGCTTCTGAATCTTTGCCAATTCCTCTTGCACATCCTCGCAGACTTGCACGGTGTTAGAACCCGACTGCTTAGCCACAATCAGACGCGCTGCCTCACGACCGTTGGTCTTTTCGTCCAATGAGAGGTCCTTGATGGTATCGCGCACCGTAGCGATGTCACGCACAAAGACCTGTTGTCCTTGTGGGGTGATCGTCACCATCAGATCGTTGATCTCGCTACTCTCGATAAACTCCGAGCGCACTTGCATTTGGTATTGCTCTTTCTCCATCTTCACCGTACCCGACGACAGGTTGAGGTTGTTAGCAGAGATCACTTGACCCACTTGCTCCAAAGAGATACCGTATGCGTCCAACTTCTGTTGGTCGATATCCACATACACATAACGGTCTGGCGCACCCGATACAGACAAGTTACCGATACCATTGATCTTGTTGAGTTGTGGAATCACCTCATCGTTGAGGATTTTGTCGAGCGCAGCATACGACTCGTCTGCCGTGATAGAGTATTGGCAGATAGGCATGGTGCTTGAGGAGAACTTAAACACCATTGGCGAAGAACAACCGTCTGGCAACTGGTTCTTCGCCATATCACAGAACGACCGTACGTCGTTGACGGCTTCCGTGATATCACATCCCCACTCCAATTCCAATACTACAAGACTGACGTTATCCTTGCTGGTCGAGTTGATATACTTCAGGTTGTCCACCGAAGTCAAACTGTTCTCCATGATCTTGGAGACGTTCGTTTCTATCTCCGAGGCGGAGGCTCCAGGATAGGTGGTCATCACCATCACATATGGAGGATCCATCTCAGGAAACTGATCCACAGGCAGTTGCACAAAGCAGAACAGACCTATGATCATCACCGCAACGAATACCAGCATGGTCGTTACGGGGTTTTTAATCGCGGTTTTATAAATTGCCATAGTCGTTTAGGATTTATTTCACTTCAATCTTCACACCATCCACTAATTTGCTTTGACCTTTGTGGATATACTCTACGCCTGGTTGGATCTCTGGAGCGATAATTTCGATGTTCTCATCAAAACGTTGACCCAGTTTCACGCTCACACGCTTTGCATAGCCGTTCTCGTTGATGAATACATAACGCTCGTTTGAACCAATCAGTTTCTCTACCGATTGATAAGGCACCACGATGGTGTTCTCCTTGCCAAGTCCGAGAGTAGTAGTCACATACATACCTGGACGCAGCTTCTCACTCGCGTTAGGAATCACCACCTTGCATTGGAAAGTGTGGCTCGCAGCATCGATAGTTGGATATACCACTTCGATGGTTGCTGGAAAAGTCTGCTCTGGATAAATATCGCTCTTTACAGTGAGTTTCATACCCTCCTTGATCAAAGGATAATATGTCTCTGGTACAGCGATGAGTGCTTTCAACTTCTTCACTTGGGTCAAAACTACGATTGGCTGACCTCCATACAATTCGCCATCCTCGTATGTCTTAGCAGCAATCACGCCCTCAAAAGGAGCCTTCACATAGGTATTCTTCTCCAAGAATGAGAGGTTTTGCTTCAATTGGTCATAACTCACCTTGGTTTGGTCATAGGTCTGTTGGCTTACGCTACCCGTAGCAAGCAATGCCTCCAAACGGCCCATCTCTACCTCCAAGTTCGCCAGTTGAATCTTGCTGCTGAGGTATTGGTTTTGATCCATACGAACGAGCATATCGCCTTCTTTCACGCGATCGCCTACCTCCACGAAGATATGCTCAATCTTACCTGTGAGCGAAGGTGCTACGTTTTGTGTCAAATAACCTTGAAGGTTGGTACTAATATTGAGCATACGCTCAATCTCATGATTTTCGAGGATCATGGTGCTTACCACTTCCACGCGCTCAGCCTCTTGAGTAGTTTGAGCGTCTTTCTTGCTGCAGCCAATAAGACATACAGCTGCTGCCATTAGTAATACAATCTTTTTCATTTATCGTTTGTTATTTAGTTATCCATGTTATTCTGTGTCCGGAGCCCGGTGTCGGGATTCACTTATTCTGTGCCCGGAGTTGGGAGTAGGGACTCACTACAAGTTCAAGAATTTCTCCAGCTCCACTTGTGCATTTACCAATGTTAATACCGCTTGCACATAACTGCTTTGTGCAGTGATGAGGTCGTTGCTAGCGTTCACGAGGTCGAGATTACTAGCTGCACCTTGGTTGAATTTATTGGTGGTAGATTCAAACACGCGTTGCGTCACCTCCATATTATCCTTCTCGTTGATGTAGGTTTCATAACCATTTTGAAGGTTGTATCGCAATTGCTCGTTTTGAATGCCGAGGTTATTAGCAGTCTCAGCAAATGTATTGCGTGCTTCTTCCAACGCAATCTTCTTCTCTACTACACCTGCGGCACGCTTACCCGATGACCACAATGGCATGCTGATATTCAGCGACACCGC
>JAZKZF010000018.1:0-14099 GCA_045612525.1 Paludibacteraceae bacterium
GTGGTTGAAGTAATGACCCGCTTTGTTGATAGACTTATCGCGTAATGAGAGGGCGAAATATGGCGCCACCTCTGGGTATTGGTCTTGGTCGTGGTACATTGCGAGACTATCTTCGGTCCAGATGACGGTGAAGAGGTGGAATTCGCCTTGCACGGGATAAGGGGCTTCGCACATGCCTGCTTGATTGGGATACTTGCCATCGTTGAAGCTCTCTCCCCAATGCGCTGCGCCATTGAAGTAGCGGTCGGATACACCCTTGTCGATACCATCTTTATGTCCCATCTCTACGATGTCAATCTCGCCACATTTAGGCCATACGACACGACCTTGTTGCGCGAGTTGGTCGCACTGACGGTCGATAGAATCGTCATTGCCGAGGTTGGTTGCAAGGTTATTGCCGAGCATCCAGAACGCAGGCCATAGACCATTGCCTGTGTAAGGGAATGCAATACGTGCTTCGATCTTGCCATAGCAGACGGTGACTTTGTCCTGGGTATTGACACGACCCGATGTGGCAGGACGATTGCGATAGTCCTCGCGCTTGGCATTGAGTACGAGGCATGACTCGCCCGATACGGGGTGACGCTCGATCGTGACATTGCGGGGGGTGTAGTACTGCATCTCGGCATTGCCACCACCGCGGGCGTTGTCGTCCACATTCCAATAAGCAGTGTCCAAGGTAGGAGCATTGAAGTCGTCTTCCCAAACGAGGGTGTAAGGAGACTTGCTGGCACAAGCAGAGAGCGTGATAAGCAATATGCCAACAATGGTGAAGAGTTGTTTAGAATGGTGTAGCATGGTGTAGAGTTGTTTAGAGTGGTGTAGCATGGTGTAGAGTTGTGTAGAGTGGTGTAGCATTGTGTAGAGTTGTGTAGAGTTGTGTAGAGTTGTTTAGAGTGGTTGTCCTACGATGTTGTATAGTTGTCCGTTTTTGCGGATATATAACTTGCCGTTGAGGATGACTTTTTGTGCTGGTTGGGTGAGGGTGATATTATCCACTGCTGTACCACGTTCGGGTTCGATAGCATCGCTGGGTGATGGTGAGACGAAGGTCTCTTTGTCGATACCTTGTTGGTAGATACGAATCCAGTCGATATAGACGGAGCGTGGACCATTGGCAAGGGCAGAGATTTGGTTGATGTCCCAAATTTGAGGGAAGTTGCCACCTACAGCGAGGTTAGCAATGATGAAGTTGGGTTTGCCAAAGACCAGTTCTCTATTGTAGTATGGGTCGTCGTTGTGCTCTAATTTCGCACTGAAATAGGGTTTTACGCCTGGGTTGGCATCGCGATCCATGTACATTTCGATAGAGGTAGGAGTCCATATCATGGTGACGATATGGAAGGTATCCTCTACTGAATATGGATAGGTGATGTCTTGTGCATCACACCACACAGTGTTCCAAGCCGAACCGATGTGGAGGGCACCATTGAAGTAGCGGTCTTGTGTGCCGTTTTTGATACCATTGGCATTGCCCAACTCAATGATATCTGTTTCGCCGCAGCGTGGCCAACCTACTTGGTCGTAGTCGTTGCCCATCTGCCAGAAAGCAGGCCAAAGACCATTGGCTGTGTTGGGGAATTTGATACGCGCCTCGATCTTGCCGAAGGTGTAGTAAAGATTATTCTTGGTATTGACACGACCCGAGGTGCATTTCTTGCCATGGTAATCCTCTTTGGTGGCGGTAAGAACAAGGCAATGCTTGCCTGTGGTGGGTTCGATGTCGAGGGTGACACCTTTCTCGCAATAGTATTGCAACTCGCTGTTGCCACCGCCGTCGCCATTGACCTCAATATTCCATACATTGCGGTCGAGGGTCGGATCGGTGAAATCTTCGTTCCAGACGAGGGTGTAGTCCTGCGCTGCCAAAGGCAGAGCAAGCAGTAGCAGAAGCATGGTGTAGAGTTGTTTAGCGTGGTGTAGCATAGTGTAGAGTTGTTTAGAGTTGTGTAGAATTGTTTAGAGTTGTGTAGAATTGTTTAGAATTGTTTAGAGTTGTGTATTTGGTAGCAATTAAAGGTTCCTTTTAGTGCTTCAATGCGAAGGGTGTGGTTGCCAAGTGGTGGGATAACGGTAGTAGTGAGCGTAGTAACCGATTGCATATCAGCAGTTTTTGGCACGTCCACTATCGCTTGAGCAACGCCGTCAATATAGATACACACTTGACTGTTCACTATGGAAGCATATTGGATTTGCAGCGGTTGTTTGCTTTGTACATTGACTTGATAATCAATCCATTGTCCTTGCATAAAGGATTGGATATAAAGTTGGTTGTTGTCCGTGACACGCAGGGAGATATTCTCCTCTTTTAAGGCAATGTATTGGTGTGCACCTACGCCCTTTTCGAGGGATAGGTAGGCATTCTTATCGAAAGAGGAGAACTGGGTGAAGATTTGTCCGAGCGGTGTGAGGACGACAGGCGAGCCGTGGGTGAGCAGTTGCATATAGGGTGCAGAATCCACCTTGCCACTGGTGCGAGGCATGAACCATGCGTAGCGTTCTACGTGAGGGTTCTGCTCCATGTGGTTGAGGACAGAGCACATATAGTCCATTTGCTTCTCGACATTGCTTGGCACAGGATCCCAAGCACAGAACTCGGTCATCCAGATAGGCTTGCCGTATTTCTCGAACTTCTTGATATAGTCTTTGACTGCGGAAGGCGATGCCATATAGCAATGGATAGCAATAGCATGGATATCGTCGAGCGACACATTGGGCAGTGCAAAGAACTCATCGAGCCATTTGATAGGGTCATGATAGCCCGCGAGGGTTCCATAATTCATGGCAGGAGAGATGAGCAGGAGATTTAACTCTTTCGCCAACGCTACCACTTGTGGCCAATGCTCAGCCGCTTGCGTAGGGGTCATGTTGCATTGGTCGGTGAGATTGGGTTCGTTGAAGCCCAGTAGGTATTTGGTGTTGGGGTGCTCCTGCACATACTGGCGAATCTTGTCTGCGCTATAGGAATTGTTCCAGCACATTGGGCAGAAGTCCATTTGGTTGGTGTCGAACCAAAGGGCTGCTGTAGCGTTTTGGGAGTTGCCCCAATTGTACGACCAAGAGACAGAAGGCGAAAGGAGAGGCAGGTCGTCAATCTTCTTGAAGTCGAACGACACACCGCGCTTGGCGCTCTTCTGCATAGGAGAGGGCTGGTCGAGCGTAGGGGCGTTGGTGTTACATGCCATCAAGAAGATAGCAAACACCCAAATGATATGTTGTTTAGTATGGTGTAGCATGGTGTAGAGTTGTGTAGTGTTGTGTAGTATGGTGTAGAGTTGTGTAGTGTTGTGTAGAGTTGTGTAGTGTTGTGTAGTATTGTGTAGTGTTGTGTAGTGTTGTGTAGAGTAGTGTAGAATGGTTTAGGGTTGTTCTTGGCGTTGGTAAACGCGTACCCAATCCACGTACATGATTCGTTGTTGGTTGAAGATAGCATCATCTATTGATCCACCCATAGTACCACCGATAGCGAGGTTGAGGATAAAATAATGAGGTTTATAGAATGGCCAAGAGTCATGATCACCAATCTTATTCTCCCAAACCGTAGCATATTCCACTCCATCCACCGTGAAACGGATGCAATCCTTGCCATCCTTCTCCTCTTGACACCACTCTACTCCATAGACATGGAAGTCACTTGAGAGCGGATCATCGAAGAAATGGGTGGCATGCCAGTTTTTGCCATTCATACCATTCTTTTCTTGGGTATGCAATGCAAAGGAAGCTCTATTATCGAGAAAACCTACGTGCTCCATAATATCAATCTCACCGCATTTAGGCCATCCACCAGACTCACCCATCATCCAGAACGCAGGCCATGTGCCTTTGCCTCCAGGGAACTTGATGCGTGCCTCCATCTTACCATACTCGAAGGATTTTTTACCTTTGGAGTGAATACGAGCAGAGGTATAATCTCGGTTTTCATATTCCTCCTTGCGGGCTTCAATTTCCAAACAACCATCTACTAGTCGTATGTTCTCATGGCGATCGGTATAGTATTGCAGTTCGTTGTTTCCCCAGCCATTGCCACCAGTATTGTAGTTCCATACCGCCTCATCTAATGTAGCGCCATCAAATTCGTCTGACCATACAAGTGAATAATCGCCCCAATTGTGTTGCACAGCTACCAATGCAGTAACCACCTCTAAAGGAGTAGCAAGTGTGATGGTAGCATTACCTGGTTGAAGTGCAGTGACGAGTCCATCGGGTGTAACGATAGCGATGGATTCATCGGAGGATGTCCATGATAGATCCAATCCGTAGGTATTACCATATTGAAATTGGAAGGTATCGCCCTTCTTGAGGGAAACGAAAGCAGGTGTGATACGTAGTGTAGCACCATCGGTACCACTAACAAATACTTGGCATGTGGATTGGTTGGTGCCGTTGGATGCTGTGATAGTGGCTACACCTATCGATTTGGCAGTTACTACTCCATAATAGACTGTTGCGACTGAATCGTTGGATGAAGTCCATTCGATATTTGTAGCATTACCCACAATATCTATTGTGACCATATCACCCACCACTAACTCCAGCACATTGGCAGATAGCGAGAAGGAGGTAACACTATCCGTTGTAGGTGTATCTACATTGTCATCTGGCACGTTATTATCCTGACAAGAGGGCAATAGCGTTAGAAGCAGTGAAGTTGTGAATAAGAATAATCTTTTTAGCATATGCGTATCATTTTTATGAGGGCTAAGAGGAGGTAATCAGCCTCCTCAAAGCAGTGGGTAGGATTATTTCTCGTAGAAATAAAGTGCATCGAGGTTCAATTGTGAACCTACAGCAGCGCCAGACAAAGCGCAGAAGATATTACCGCCAGTAGGGAATGGGGTTGTAGATAATGCTTGCGCAAATGTAGCCATAGGTACATCGAACTCGTACCAAGCACCATCACGTGGGAAATCACCAATTACTTGACCAGCTTCGATGGTAGCTGTACCAATAGCGAATGAAGTAGCCGCAGTATTGAATGTATAGAATTGGTGGTTACCTTGTGTGGTAGCCTTCATAGCGATGTGCAAGAAATACTTATCTGGGTCAGCAACGATCAATTGACGTAGGCTCTCAGCAACAAGAGCACTAGGTTCGCCTAAGCAGAAACCAAGTCCAGACCAACCTGCAGGAGCAGCTACGGTCAATGCTACATAACCTTCGGTGTTGCCATGGAAGTTGAGACCTGTACCCTCGCCTGCTACATAGGTTTCACCTGCAGCCCAAATATACAAGAAGTTATTGGTATCATCTACGCGAAGATCACCTGCGATCTTAGATGCATTAGCCTCAGCTGTAACGGCATCCAATATGATAGGCCAAATCTTGGTACCTTTTACACCTACGGTGCCACCTTCATCACCACCAGTATTAGGATCATCTGCTTTTTCTACTAATACCACACAAGTTTTGGTAACACCTGCAGCAGTAGCAGAGATGATGGCATAACCTTCAGCAAGAGCAGTAACAAGACCATCGGCTACGGTAGCAACCGCAGCATCAGAAGTTGCCCATGTTTCAACAGGTACATTGGCTGTCAGTTGGTGGGTTTCGCCAACCTTGAGTGTGATTGAAGTTTCGGTGAGCTCGAGTTGTGCAGTTGGCTCATCCTTAGTAGTGTCGTTTGGTACTACATTTGTAGAATCATTTGGAGTTTGACCTTGAGTAGGATCATCTGGTTGGTTAGGTTGGTTACAAGCAACGAAACCTACCATTGCGATAACTGCCAATGCAGTTGCAAAAAATTTGTTTACTTTCATGATAGTAGTAATTTAGTTGATTAATAAATATGTTAATTAGCGATTAATATCCAGGGTTTTGCTTCATCTCCGCAGGGTTGAGTTGGATTTCCTCTTGTGGTATAGGGAATATCTCATGTTTACCTGCTACAAACTCTTGAATATGTGCTTGTGCATCTGGATGTTCGGTAGCTTTGTATGCATCCATATGTGCTTTGAGGCCATTGCCTGCTACCCCTTCCCAACGTACGAGGTCAAACCAGCGATGTCCCTCCATCGCCAACTCTACTCGGCGTTCGTGGCGTAGCGCAGTGCGATCAGCCGCAGCAATAGCTGGTAATCCAACTCGTTGGCGTACTTGATTGATATAGGTGAGTGCTGTAGCAGCGTCACCTGACTCGATGCATGCCTCTGCATACATGAGGAGTACGTCAGCATAACGAATTTGGCGGTTATTGAGTGGTCCGCGCGATGCGTGGAGTGACCATTTGCCATATCCACCACCTTGGTCAGCAGGGTCGCGGTACATACCATACTTGTTGTTGAGATAGCGTGAGCCAAGGTAGATCTCGACTGAAGGTGTTTCGATGAGTGAATCAACTGGATTGAGGATTGCCACATCACGACGGATGTCGGTGGGTTCGAACTCGTTGTAAAGGTTTTGTGTAGGGTGGTCAAATCCCCAACCGCCACCTATCAAGGAAGAGCGTGAGCGCATGAGGATCTGGGTGAAAGAGCCCGCTGTGAAACCAAATCCCTCGCCGTAGTCTCCCCAAGGCACTTCCATGTATTGAATCTCAAAGATAGACTCTTCGCCATTCTCGCCAGCGAGGGTAAAGTTGTCCTCGTAGTTAGGGCAGAGTGTATATTCTCCCGATGCGATGATGGAGTCGCCCCATTGCTTGGCTGCAGCATAGTAGGTAGCCGCATCTTGGGTGAGCTGTTTGTTCCAATATGGAGATGCCATATAGAGGTTGACCTTGAGCAACATGGCTTGTGCAGCACCCTTGGTAGCACGTCCAAGATCTTCGGCAGTCATCATACTGCGGAGTTGCAGATATGCATTGGCTTGGGTAAGGTCGCTAATAATCAGATTATACACTTCCTCAACAGAACTACGAGGTATCCCCCATTTGTCGGAGTTATCAATCACCTCAGTAGTAATAGGTACGCCCGCGTACACACGCACGAGTCGGAAGTAGTAGTATGCACGGAGGAAATATGCTTCACCCAAGAGGCGATTTTTCATTTCCTGAGTAAATTCTTCGTCGATACCGACCTCCATATTATTGATGTATTTGATGGCTAGGTTGCAACGTGCGATACCTTGATATTGTGCACGATAAAAGTCGAGCAAAAGGGTATTTTGCGATGTCGTGCGCCAGTTTTCCATATCATAAGCATCTGCCATATCGGAAGTGCTACCACCTCCTTTGAGGGCATCATCGCTCACTACATCCCCAATAAACCACTCAGGCAAATAGGTATTGTTGTACTCCCACATGAGCGGTACATAGCAAGCCGTGACATTTTGCTCAGCAGCCGCTGTGGAAGTAAAGAAATCTCCTAGTAGCGTAGTGCCTGGTTCGATCTCGGTGAGATAGTCATGGCAACTTGTAAAAAGAAGGAGCAAAGCGAATATACTAAATCTAAACGTTTTCATATTGGTGAGTTTTAATGGTTCAACGTTGTTCAATATTGTTCAAAATGGTTCAACATTGTTTTAGAATGTAGCATTGAGGCCGAAGGTGAATGTACGGCTTTGTGGATAGTTACCATAATCTACACCAGATCCAATCTCTGGGTCATAGCCAGAATATTTGGTAATGGTGAAGAGGTTGCTAGCAGTAGCATATAGACGCAGGCGCGAGCAACGGAACTTCTCGGTAATTCGTTTAGGGAATGTATAGCCAATCTGCATATTCTTGAGACGTAGATAGCTACCATCTTCGATAAAACGAGTAGAGTTTTCGGTGTTGGTAGGAGAACCGAGAGGATTAGGTATGGTACCTTCACGATTCTCGAGGTCCATGAAGTTGAGTCCTCTCTTGAGTAATGCGAGACGCACTTCTTCGGTATATCCTACCCAAACATTGTCAGCCATATAGGTAGCCAATGCATTGCTGGTACCATCTCCTTCGAGACGTTCGCGCATGGCGTTATATACTTGGTTACCATGTACACCTTGGAAGAAGAGTTGGATATCTACTCCGTAGAAATCGGCACCGAGGTTGAAACCATAGGTAAGTTTTGGGAATGGGTTACCGATGCATTTCTTATCTGCTTCATCTAGGATACCATCGGCATTTTGATCTTTGTATCGTGCATCACCCGCACGTACTCCGATGGTTTCTGATGTGTATTGGTAGAGTTGCGCAAGTGCCTCTTCGTCGGATTGATATACTCCCTCATACTCATATCCCCAGAAGGAGTTGAGTGCCATGCCTAGATCGGTCTTGGTGCGGTCACCCCAAAGTGGTGAACCACCATTGAGGGCTGTGAGCTCGTTGTGCAGGAAGGATACGTTACCACCGATGTTGTAATGGAACTCGCCGATGTGGTGCTTATGCTCCAAAGTGATTTCTACACCCGTATTGCGGATATTACCTACGTTCTTGATGAGTGAATAGCGGTTGCCCACGTGTGCTGGTGCGTTTACGTATAGCAACGCATCCTTGGTGTCACGAAGGAAATAATCTACGGTACCGCTCAGTTTGCCGTTCCAGAATGAGAAATCGATACCCGCATCCCATTGCTCGTTGGTTTCCCATTTACCAGCAGTATTCACTTGGGTGAGCACGGCTGCACCGCCCGCCATCACTTGTGGGTTACCCAATGGATATGCTACGAAGACATCTTCGCTAGACTGCATGGTAGGGATGAACGACCCAGAAGGGATACCGTCGTTGCCTACCTGACCAAAACCTGCACGGATTTTGAGGTTATCGATCCATTGCACGTTTTTGAGCCATTGCTCTTCGCTCATACGCCAAGCCAAAGCCACAGAGGGGAAGTATCCCCAAGGGTTCTGCGTGAAACGTGAAGAAGCATCTGCACGGAAGTTAGCCGTGATCATATAGCGGTCGGCATATGAATAGAACACACGTCCTAAGAAGGATAAGCGACGTACACGTGCCACGCCGTCGGAGGAATAGGTTTGATCTTCTGTAGCCTTGCTAAGATACCAGTTGCTCTCCACCGGATTGAGGATTTGTGCGCCCGATCCACCGATGCTATAATAGTTGTATTCCTCCCAAGTCTGACCTGCCATGAGCGAGAAATTGTGCTTACCTATTTTCTTGGAATATGTAGCAGTAACCTCCTCAAGCAATGTGCAATGACGAGACATGGATGACGAGATGAAGTTCTTCTCTGAGTAGTTGTACGAAGTATAGGTATTGGGATATGTAAAGTTGCGATTGCGATTGAGTGAATAATCCAGCGAGATGCTTGGTCGGATGACGAGTCCCTCGACAGGTTTGATCTCCAAGTAGAAGTCACCTACAACACGTTCGTTCTTATTGGATGGCTCGGTATTGAACGCCATTTGATAAGGGTTGGTCACGTTCTTGAAGTTGGAACCAGCGGAATAGTCTCCTGAGAGGTCCTTACCCTCGGCATTCAGACTACCATCGGGATAATAGACAGGATCCCATTGTCCCATAGCCATGGCAGCAGAAATGATAGAGGCACCTGCAGAAGAAGAATTGTGCATGGCATTGCGTCCTGTACTGGATACAAAAGAGAGGTGCTCACCAATCTTGAGCCATTTGCGAACTTCGTAATCCGAGTTGAGACGAATGGTGAAGCGATTGTAGTCGGAGCCAATGATGGTACCCTCTTGTCCGAAATAGGAGGACGAGAAAGCATAATGTCCCTTATCATTACCGCCATCGATGCTCAGGTTATAATTGTGCATAAAGGCGTTGGCATTGAAGACCTCGTCTTGCCAGTCGGTCTCTTGGCTAGCATAATCAAAATTGGTAGGATAGTATGGTGATTTACCCAGTTTGTACATTTTGAGCCATTCTGCGAAACCACTTTGTTGGTAATACGCAATCTCTTCTGCGCCATTACGCATAGCACCGATACGTAGCTCTGTCTCAGTTTGCTGCTGTGCGTTCATGAGATCGAGTTTGCGCCAACGATTTTGGACGCCCCAATACGCATCGAACGAGATATTGGCTTTGCCCTTGCCGCCGGACTTGGTAGTAACTAGAATCACACCATTGGCACCACGTGAGCCGTAGATAGCAGTGGCGGAAGCGTCCTTAAGGATTTCCATAGACTGGATATCATTAGGTGCAAGGAATGAGATATCGCTGGTGATGACACCATCTACTACGTATAACGGATCATTGCCACCAATGGCAGAACCAATACCACGAATACGAATGGTGGCTCCCTCGCCTGGTTGACCAGAGTTGGTAGTAACGGTAACACCCGCTGCACGACCTTGCAGGGCTTGATCGAGACCTGCAACAGGGGCTTTGGTAAGATCCTCTGCGCTTACTGATGCGACTGCACCAGTGAGGTCAGACTTCTTCATGGTACCATAACCGATGGCTACCACCTCTTCCAGCATCACATTGTCAGCTAGGAGGGTGATATGCATGGGAGCAGAAGTAACCTTGACTTCTTGAGTCTTGTAACCCATGTATGAAACCACCAAGATATCGCCAACATTACCATCTAGGAAGAAGTTACCATCAAAGTCTGTAATGGTACCAATGGTAGTGCCCTTGATTGTAACATTGGCACCAATTACAGGATCGGGTTCTCCCTCTGCCATTACTACACCAGAGATGGTAGTTTGTGCTAAAATCGAAAGAGGCAAACACAGAAGTAGCCCCAAAAGATAAATGTGTTTCATGGTTGTATATGATTTAAAATCGCTCCAAAGGTAATAATAATTTTCGGAATATCCAAATAAATCCACAAAAAAAACACATTTTACCTATCTTAAACGTATTTTTCAACAATAACATTCGTTTTCGGGTATTCTGATTGATTTTCACCGCGATCACTCAGCACCCACCCCACCCTAAAAAAAATCGCGCTGTAAAGCGATTTATTTGAGCCTACCCCCGCCCCCTCCCTGAAGGGAAGGGAGGTAAAAAAAACCATTGTCGTTTTAACCACCAACACACAGCCACCAATGCAAGCAAAGCAAAGAAAAGAACGGTGCACCACTTATGGAACTTAGGTATATATCGCTCAGGTGGGTGCTCTACCACGCGGTCACGATACTCCACTACGTGGATCGTGTCCGCTATAGTTGAGCGTTGAGCGTTGAGAGTTGAGTGATGGCGATCACGGTACACCTCCTTGGTGATATAGACCGTATCGTGGATAGTGCGCTCGCGGTAGATGACGGAGTCTTGGCGGTAGAGGGTGTCACGGAGAATAACGGTGTCGTGGGAGTGGGTAGTGGCACTAGCCGTACTGGTAGCACTAGTGACGATGGCGGGGTCAAGACTTTTGCATGATATAAGAAGGAAGACAAGGAAAAGAAGACAATGATAACGCATAGATGGGAGGATGTTTAAAAGACAATTAACGTTAATTAAAGTTGTCAATTAGTGTCAATTCAAAGATTAACTTTTGTTTTTGCTCAAATGAATGCAGCAAAGCCGCATTTGGAGAGCAAAACAAAAAGAATATCCTTAGCAACCATCCGAGAGTCTCGTGGGCTCGAGGATAGAGGAAGAATGGCGGCGAGCAAAATGCGCGGAGCGGATTTCTTTCTCGCAAGCACATTCTGACGAAGGGCAAGGAGTATTGTAGCCATACTCAGTGCCAGGGCGAAAGTCAGTGACTTCAAGGATGATTTCTTCATGGGATTGTTGGGAATGGAGGATTAAATCAGTTAATTGCTTTTCCACATCGGCAGATGATCTGCCTTGTGGAGGGTGTAAAGTGTAAGGTGTAAAGTGTAAAGGCGAGGGATTGTTGTCTGCGACAACTAAAATGCAGCCAGTGGAGTGCTCGGGACGAGTGCCACGGTGGAAACGTATACCGCTGCGCTGTGGAACGTTCTGCACAATGGGCAGTAAGCGACGGAACTTCGGAGACATGGTGACGGCTACATGGTAGCAGAGCGCAGGGATCTGATAGCCGATACGCTCGAGGGTGTTGCAGAACCAACGACCATTGATGACGAGGCGACCAGTGATGGCAGCGCCTTGCGGCTTATTTCTAATCAATCGTATATACATAATTTTCTTAGGTTTATTAGTTATCTCCTACTCCCTTCGGTCGAGAAATCTCATAAATCTATTTTATCCATGCTTATCTCCTCCCTCTTTTCTATGCACTCCGTGATAGATTGCGGAGTGTTTAGTAATGGGTGGATCTTTGCGTAATAAAGATTTATTTAGATTTCTTATCTCGGCAGAGCCTCGAACGATTTTTTCTGCCCGTAGGGCTAGGAGCTTTTTTTTCTGCGAGTAGGAGCTAAATTATTCTTTATATCGATAGTGATAATCTATCCCAATCAGACTCCCGCTGAAGGTGAGGATTTCGCCGAAGGCGATAAGCACGCTGTGGTGTATCTCGCCCAATGGTGGGCAGCAGAAGCCCGCGATGAGCAATGCGCAGCCGAAACTGCACATTGCCACAGCGGTCAAGAGTTGCAAGCGTTTCATACTCATGCGTGATTACTTGCCGTTGAGTACGCCTTCTTTGACGATGTTGAAGACGAATGCGTGCAGGGTCTTGAACTTCGATTGCGCTTTGAATGCCACCACATCGTCATCGACGTAGGTTGGGTTCTTCAAGCGTGCACGAGTGTCGGCTGCTATCTGCGCAAACTGTGTATTCCAGGTGGTAGAAGCACGTTTGGTGTGCTTGTTCTCGCGCCAGTTGGTGTAGCAGGGCATGCTGATCATGCGGTCGTTGTTGGTGGGTGCTTGTCGCATATTGAAGACGCAAGCGTGTGATTTGGAGAGCTTTCCGCTCAAGCCCGTGATAGGGGCTGCTAGGGTTACGTGTGCCATTTCGTCGGAATTGGCTTGTCGCAAAGAAATCGCTTGGCGATTTAAGGCGACCGCCATTCCTCCTCTTAACTCGAGCCCACGAGGCTCTCGTTAGTTAGCGGCTGGCGCCGCCGTGGGACGGTTTCCCGCCTGTCAGGGGACTTCGTGGATTTAGAGCGAGGAGGGCCTCCATTCCAAGGAGGGGGTTAGAGGGTTTAGTGTTTAGTGTTTTTAGGATTCGATGAGGTCGCCGTTCTCGTCGTATTGGCTTTTGATCTTGCTGACTACATAGCCTAAGAGCGAACCGATACGGTGTTGCTTGAGGTAAGCCGATTCGTATTTGGCACGTTGCTCAGGGTCGGCGATGATGGTACGTGCAGCCTGCGTGATCTTAGCGAAGCGTGATTGTGCTTTGAGTTGTGCCTCGGTAGGTTCTTCGTCTGAAGGGTTGCAGAGTTTGCCAGTGACGGTTTTGAGGGTTTGTTTGTTGGTACGGAAGTACATGTCGGAGTGTTCGCATACTTTGCCACTCATGGTTTTGACGGTGTCGATAGGACGGATTTTTGCCATAGTTATTTGTGTTCGTTTTACTCACGTTACATGTCGCGTAGCGAGGTAGCGTGAAAGGTTAATAATATTAGGATTAATTGGGTGCACCCGATTCCAAAATGCGCGCTTATTTCGAAATCGAGTGCAAAGATACAACAAACCCACAGGGGTGCTGTGGGTTAACGTCGGTCATTGTGGGACAAAGCCCGAAAAAACAGGAAAAAGTAGGAAAAGTTGGTTATAATAACACGAACCTGCGTGTGGTATGTTCGGTTGATGGTGTCAAACGGTACGTATTTTCTGCCATAGTTCGGTTGTAGTCATCTGCATGCGGTTGAAGGCGAACCATTTTTTGCCTAGGTCTTTGATGCTGGCACCGAGGTGATAGACTGTCTCGTCGATGCAGAGGAAGCGGTCGTGTGAGCGGTCAAACTCTACGACATTTATCGGTGGATACTGCGCATTGTGCTTCTGAATGTCCAGTT
This sequence comes from Paludibacteraceae bacterium, assembly GCA_045612525.1. GTDB lineage: Bacteria > Bacteroidota > Bacteroidia > Bacteroidales > Paludibacteraceae > Colicola. The sequence continues at coordinate 13,747 of JAZKZF010000018.1, forward strand.
GCAGTTGTGCGGATGGTTTCTTGGTATAGATGGTTGCAGTTACGTTGTCTGCTCGTTTGGATAGTATGGTTAGCACGCTATCATCGATGTAGTTGTCGATGAGGATGATGCGGGTAGTGGCTTCGCGTATGCGATCGTTGATAAAGGTGTAGGCATCAAAGATTTGCCCGTCGTAGAAGATGCCTTGGTGGGGAGGTAGGCTTGTACGGACGAAGAAGTCGATTTTTTGTTCTACATTTTCAATGCGTTGTTCATGTGCACGTAAGCGTTTGTCGAAGTATTCTTCTACATATACAATTCGCTGATTAACTGCATAACCACGGAGCATATATTCTTTTAAAACTTGATTTGCC
>JAZKZF010000019.1:0-21986 GCA_045612525.1 Paludibacteraceae bacterium
ACGGATTACGCGAATATCATGTGCCATATACTTGCCACCAAATTGCGCACCCAAACCAATCTTATATGCCTCCTTCAAGAGTTGCTCTTCCAACTCAATATCGCGGAATGCACGACCAGTCTCATCACCCGTAGTAGGCAATGTATCATAGTAGTGCGTAGAAGCCAACTTCACAGTGAGAAGGTTCTTCTCCGCGCTCGTACCACCAATCACAAAAGCAATGTGGTATGGAGGACAAGCAGCAGTACCAAGGCTCTTCATCTTCTCCACAAGGAATGGAATCAAAGTACCTGGATTTTGAATACGTGCTTTGGTCTCTTGATAGAGATAAGTCTTGTTAGCAGAACCACCACCCTTAGTCACACACAGGAAATGATACTCCATACCCTCGGTAGCCTCCAAGTCAATTTGAGCAGGCAAGTTGCACTTGGTATTCACCTCATCATACATATTAAGAGGTGCGTTTTGCGAATAGCGGAGATTGCGCTCGGTATAAGTCAGATACACACCCTTAGAGAGTGCTTCCTCATCGCAATAACCCGTCCACACTTGTTGTCCTTTCTCTCCGTGAATAATAGCAGTACCTGTATCTTGACAGAGTGGCAATTGACCTTTACAAGATACCTCCGCGTTGCGCAAGAAAGTCAATGCTACATACTTATCATTGGCACTTGCCTCTGGGTCACGAAGGATCTTGGCTACTTGCTCATTGTGGCTACGGCGAAGCATGAAGCTCACGTCAGAGAACGCAGCATTAGCCATCTTAGTAAGACCTTCTGCCTCAATTTTGAGGATTGGTTTTCCTTCGAACTCGCTAACCGACACGTGATCTTTGGTCAGCAAATAATACTCTGTTTCATCTTTACCAAGTTGAAACATTGGTGCATACTTAAATTCCATATCTTAGGTATTTTATTAGTTTATTCAAATCATTGCATATTCGGCTGCAAAGGTACAAAAAAAAACGTAAATATACAAATTTTTGGGTGAAATTTTATTTCCATCAAAATTTGCATTGAACAAAGATGTTGTATTCAGCATAATGGATTCAGAAACACAAAAATAAATAAGAGGAGGGGAGGTATCTTCGGGATATCTTCAGGATATCTTCAGGATAAAAACGAAAGTGAAAAATGTTAAGGGATGGCAGAAGATGCAACTAGGTGGAAGGGTATTACTTGCGTTTGCCACGCACATAGAAATCCCAAACGATGCTGCGATGTGTTAGCATATTGAGTCCATATTGTGTAGTATGCTGAATGACGTGTTTCTTTTTCATTTTGTGATAGGCATATCGTGCTTTAAAGACAGCTTGAGCGTTAGGGATTTGTTTTGTCAAGAGCATTTGCAGGGCAGCGAGATAATCCATGAAGAAGCGTATGATCATCACGCAATATAGTCGTGATTTAGGCAGATTCTTATGGAGCATCAAGAGGTTGTTACGGAAGTTGAGGAATGTTTTGCGTGGACTCTCATAGCCCAAGGTGCCCCCTCCTACGTGGTAGACTGTGGAATAAGGATACAGTATGATGGGAGGTTGGTTATCAGATGACGGATATTGGTTATGTATTCTCCAGCAGAGGTCGATTTCCTCTTGGTGTGCAAAAAAATCAGGATCTAAACCGCCTAGTTCCTTATATACTCGCGTGCGTGTGAGTAAGCAAGCTCCAGTAGCCCAGAAGATAGGTGCTACCTCGTCGTATTGCCCATGGTCTTCCTCTATGTGTGTCATCAATCTTCCTCTGCAATATGGATATCCTAGGATGTCCATCATTCCGCCAGCAGCTCCTGCGTGTTCAAAGCGGATAGCAGGTAGTAAGCCCTTGTCGAATTGCTGTTTGCTATGCCATGAGAGTACTTTAGGTTGTGCAGCCAGTACATGTGGATGTGCATCCATATAGTCCAACATCTTCTCGAGCCAATGCGGTGTGACCTCCACATCGGAGTTGAGCAATACGGTGTATTCGGCATCTACCTGCTCTATAGCTCGATTATATCCCTCGGCAAAGCCGTAGTTCTGATCCAGGGCAATCACGCGTACGGGTTGTGTGCGTAGGAAATCAATTGATAGGTCGGTAGAGCCATTGTCGGCTACAACAATCTCCACATCGTGTAATTGTGTGTATTTCAGAACCGATGGTAGGAATTGTCGTAGCATTATTTCGTTATTCCATGTTAGTATGACAACGGCGCACTTCATTGGGCAGGTAGATTGTGTTATTGATTAGAATCCGAAGCTGAAAGCCGCGGAGATGGTAAAGTTTTTGCCTTGGAAATATCGTGGCATGTATTTATCCAAGTAGTACTGTGCGTCACCGATATCTTCGCTAGGTAATGCGTTAGTATTGAGGTTGTCGAAGGCCCGTGCGTTGTTGTATTCCAGCGCAAGTGACATAAACATATTAGGATGCACCTCATAAATGCCATCTAGACGTAGGACATCGTTTTTGAAGATAGCATGGTCGAATGGTGTTTGTGCAAGAGTCTCGGATATTCCTCCGTCACGAATCACTCCATCCTCACCACGATAGACTCGTAGGTAGGCGTAGGAGTTGAATTTTGTATCGTGTGTATAGCTTGCTTTAACGAGTAATCCTCTCAATGGTCTGTATGCTAATTCAGCATGTATGGATTGTGCATTATCGCCCATATAATGCCCCATATCATATGAGTTAGAAGCCCATGTAAGGGCATCAATAGAGTGTGTATAACATGCGATGTATGAGCGCATAAACTCGCCTTTGATACTAAGTCCTTTGATAGGCCATCCAGACCAATTGAATCCGACGAGATAGGATATAGGGTTGCGTTCGGCATTGCTTTTTTTGAGTCGTGATAGTGAGAATTCGTCTAAGTAGAAGGAGCCATATACGTGCAAGTGGTCTACGGGTCGTACAGACACCGATGCAAAGACTTGTGAGTTTTGGTTTTGAGTTCTTACTCCTTTGGTCAGCAAATGGTCGAGCGACTTATAAAAAGCGAATGGTATAAAGTATGCAGCTTGAATATTGCGTTCGGCATAAACAATGGAATTACCGAAGGAGATTGATAGGTGTTTGATAGGTGTAATGGTAAACATATTCGCAGCCATGAACTTGTTCATTGCTCGGTAGTTCTTGGCAGGTTTTTGTTGGTTTGTGGTATTCTCGAGGTAGTAACTGGTAGAGTCGAGTACGTTGGAGACAAGCCATGCGTGGAAGTAGTCGAATTGAAACCACTTGCATGGTGTGAGTTGTAGTGACAGCATAGGTATGGCAGGTGCACGTCCAGATAAGATATTGGATGCATAATATGCTTCCCCAAAACGTATATTTTCTCGTTGCAGACTGATACTTCCCCACCAGTCGTATAGGCAGATACCTCCTTTGGAGTCAGAGAAGTCGCCTCCGTATGATGCCTCCTTGTATTGTACGCCTGGAATAGGCAATAAGGCAGGTTGTTGTCCTGATGCGCCATAGTGAATTTGTGCACCATACATTTTACCATTGTTGCCAGGGTAGTATTTTGTTCTTAGCCAATTGCCGTTCCATGAATTATCTCGTAGACTGCCCCAAATACTGAGGTGCTTAGCGATATCCATCTGCAGTTCTGCTCCCCACCAACGTTGTAGCAACGCTCCGTGTCGGTTGACAGTGACATTGGCACCAAGAATAGGCCGCAAGCGCATTTTGAACATATTGTTAGACGACCTGTAACTGAATTGCGGGTCCGCTAATGAGATGTTGAAGGTGCTATGGTCGGTATATTGTACGAAGTTGTTGACCATGGTATCACGTTCGAGTGCAAACTCATTGAGATAGAACTCGAGGTCTTGTTTTTGTCGTGTATTCAAGAGTGTATCAGTCTCTTGTGCCTGTAGGAGCATGGTAGCGACTTGTGCGCGTGTGTAAGGACGTACAGCCGTTTGATGTACAAGGACACCGTTGGTGATGAGTTCGTCGAGGAAATCGTATAGCGGTGTCTGTGTCAAAGGTACAGGTATGTTTTGTGCAGGCGATTGGATTGCCAATAGTAGTAATAATAGAGGTAATAAACGCTTCATAAGCAAATTGTGGGTGCACCTTAATGACTGCGTGCACGCTTGAATACGATAGTATAGAATATTCGCCAAAAATAGATTATATCTGTGATGAAAGTACCCCGCTCTTCGCACATGTTGAGATATCGCATTTCGGATGCTTCAATCTCTTCAAGGGTCTTAGGCATGTCGGCATAGAATGGAGGCAGCAGTCCTGGCATGTGGCGTGTGCGTGTCTCTTGCAGTTGCTTGCTATAGAGGGAGAAATAGTGTTGCGAGATTGGTCGAACGCCTACTAATTTCATATTGCCTTTGATGAGATTGATGAGCATAGGTAGCTCGTCCACCCAGCATTTGCGCATCCATCTTCCAAGGGTGGTTACGCGTATATCGTGATTGAATTTGCCACCGTCTTGCAGCGAATAGCGGTCATAGATATATGCTTGTAGAAACTCGCTATAGGGGTGCATGGTGCGGAATTTATATACCTTGAAAAGTTTGCCATTCTTCCCTACTCGATTGAGTTTCACGAAGATGCCATATAGACGACGTTCTACTATCTGTGGACGGAACTTACGGCGAGCGACTACATAGTTGAGATCTCCCTTTTTGCGTTCATCTATAATCTCAAAGCCACAGTAGCACAATCTGCCCAATACTTCAGCTTTGCTGAGTACGCGGTCTTTTCCCTCGGTGATGTCAAAATAGAGACGCGAAGTCATGAACAATTTGGGCAAGACCCTTTTGTAGCAGAAGAACAGGATGTAGTAAATCCAGTTGAGAACGGGAGGGTAGCGATTCAAGATATTGCGTTTGGTAACCGACTGTGGTTCGTAGCAGCATATCCATATACCATTGTCAGGCAACTTATCATTGACCGTAGTAAAGAGTTTGTTGACGCCTCGAATCTGATTGAGCGGCATGAAATTGACAATCGCATCAAAGCGATAGTTAGGCAACTTCTTGATATTGTACAAATCGGTCGAACGTAAGGTAAAGGTATTGGTGCTATATAGATCTACATTTTTCTCCACGTAGCGCAATACTTTTTCCTGAGTAAACTCCAAGATGCTCTCCTGTAATGCCTTCTTGTCGCTTTCAGCCAATTGTTCGGCAGCATGCAGTACAGTCTGAGGTGCACGTTTAGTGGCCTCAGTGGGTGCGTCATCAGCATCTAGTGCATAGCGGTAGGCATGTTTGAAAATCAAGAAGATAACCGATGCCACCAGCATAGCCAACCAGATGGTCAGCAAGACCCAAATTGAGAAGTGTTCGCCTGCACGCAACCAGGAATATCCAAACATGCATCCAAATGTGAATATCGCCGCCACACACAAGCGGAAAATATCCGTGCCCATCTTCATGTATTTGACAGGGATATAGCGATGGCATCCATAGCTCATCAAGAGCCATACTGCTGAGAAAATCAGCGTATAGACGCTATATTTCTGAAAAGGTATTGTTGTGTTGAGTGGAAACCACGCCAACACAACAAACACGCTCAACGCCAACGCAATGATATCAGCAATGATATATCGAACGTACGGGCTATAGAATAAGCGTCTTTTCATACCGTTTCAATTATTTTTTGCAGCGAGCATTGAGTGCCTCGATGACTTGTGAAGTGATGTCATACTGTTCAGCAGCCATCAAGACGTTGTCTTTTGCGCTGTTGCTCAAGATTACGTGGTAGCGACCATCGGCATTAAATTCTTGCAAGAAATTGGTAACCGTGTCCGCCAATTGCATGTTGAGTTTTTGATTCTCAAGCATGATTTCTTCGGTCAATTTGGCTTCTAATTCTTGCAATTCTTGTTGTTTATTCAAGAGTCGTTGTTGCTCCTTCTCGGCACGTTCGCGGCTCAGGAAGGCGTTATTCTCCAACTTGCGTTGGAAATCAGCCATTTCGCTTTGCAAGGTACGTGCCTTGGAGTTGAGTTTGAGGCGTGCGTCCTCTTGTTTCTTCATCAATCGTTCGCTTGCGTCTTGAGCGAACACATAATTAACCAACAAGCTATCAATGTTCAAATATGCTATTGGCATCATCTCGGTATTGGTCTCAACTGCTGTAGCAGGAGTCTGAGATTTGTTGCAGGTAAAATAGATTACAAACAATGCAGCCACTGCTGCTACTAACACTACGTTTAATGCGATTTGAAGTTTATTCATAATGATTTATTTTCTTTATTGTTAACATTCTTAATTACACCAATTCATGTATCACTAATCCAGAGCGCAATTTTGGTTCAAACCAAGTGGTCTTAGGAGGCATGATGTTGCCAGTATCAGCGATATCAATCAATTGCTTCATTGTGACAGGATATAAAGCCAACGCCATCTTCATCTCGCCAGAATCAACTCGACGACTTAACTCGCCTAGTCCGCGGATACCGCCAACAAAGTCGATGCGCTTGTCCGACCTCAAATCCTTGATACCAAGCAATTTGTCCAAAATAAGATTAGAAGATATGGTCACGTCCAAGACACCAATTGGATCATTGTCATCATAGCGACCGGCCTTGGCTGTGAGTTTATACCAATGTCCGCCCAAGTAGAGCGCAAACACATGCAATGCCTCTGGACGATAGATAGCGGTTCCCATATCTTGCAGTTCGAAGTCCTCCTTGAGAGCAGTCAGGAACTGCTCCTCGGTCATACCATTGAGGTCTTTGACCACACGGTTGTAGTCCATGATATGCAATTGGTTGTCAGGGAAGCAAACGGCCAAGAAATAGTTGTATTCTTCATTGCCTTGATGGAGCGGATTTTGCAATTTCTTCTCATTACCAACCAAAGCAGCCGCAGCACTGCGGTGGTGTCCGTCGGCGATATACATCGCAGGCATTTCAGCCACAAGCTCTGTGATACGAGCGATATCCTGTTTGTTGCTAATCACCCAAAGGGTGTGCCCGAAGCCGTCCAAGTCAGATACAAAATCGTATTCAGGTTCAGCTTGGCATGTACGAGCGATGATAGCATCCAATTCCTCATGATGAGGATATGCAAAGAAGACTGGTTCAACATTGGCATTGTTGACACGTACATGCTTCATGCGGTCTTCTTCTTTGTCGCGGCGGGTGAGTTCGTGTTTCTTGATACGACCTTCCATATAATCCTCCACCCATGCAGCAACCACCAAACCATATTGTGTACGGCCATCCATGGTTTGTGCATAGACATAGTATTGCTCCTCTTGATCTTGCACCAACCATCCTTTCTCACGGAAAAGGTCGAACTGCTGACGAGCAGCCGCATAAACACACTCATCGTGCTCATCGGTGCCTACAGGAAAATTAATCTCGGGTTTGATGATGTGGTAGAGTGACATCTCATTGCCCATTGCCTCAGCACGTGCTTCATCAGAATTGAGGACATCGTAAGGACGACTGCTCACTTGTTTTGCCAACGCCTTAGGAGGACGAATACCACGAAAAGGTTTGATTTTCATAATAGTAGATTATTTTTGCGATTTTAAGTTATCGGTTTTCTCTTTGTCGCCATCATTACCCATCGTACACGAACCATTGAAGACTGCATTAGGTTCTACCATCAATGTTTGCGTATTGATTTCGCCTTTCAAGCGACTAGTAGCACGAAGTGCAAGAGTATATTTCACATTGATTTTTCCATCCAATGTACCCATTATTTCGGCACTCTGACACTCTACAGTGCCTTTAACTAATCCTTGCTCGCCGATAACCATCTTTCCAGAGCACTTTACATCACCTTCGATAGTACCATCAACACGGATGTCACTATCCGTAATGATTGTACCAATAATCTTACTTCCAGATGTCAATGCATTATATAATGCACCTGTGTTTTGTTGATTTGTTGCCATATCTATTTTTATATTTATTGTTATCCAAATAAAAAGCGCGCAAAGGTACAACTTTTTTTGCAAATATGCAAGCATACTGAATAAATTTAATTTTATTTTTCTCTAAAGACAGCGTGGGGCGTATTTATCCAATCGATTCAACCAGCGAAAAGTAGGCGCAAAAAAAACTGCATAATTTAACATATTTTACAAATTGCACAACGATATCACCAACCATTCAAATCACATACACAATAGTGTATATTCTTTGGAAAAAGAAAGACTCAAATATAGCATAATAACAATATACACAATCACTTAAAGCCACTATACAATTACATGAATAGTCGCAAAAAAATTGCATTGCTCGTATCACACAGAGTAACTACGCCTATTCTTATGCCACGAATCATTATTAAAATGCATTAATAATTTATCATCCCTATTATTGCAAATGCAAATAAATCAGTTTGCCCACTTGCCATTTAAAACACTTATTTTTTCGATTTTATAGGATAGAATTTGCATAAGTCTAAAAAAAATAGTAATTTTGCAGGCTAATTGATAAATTAGGTGTATTTTGACAAAAACAATCATCATAGCAATTGTGGTAGTAGGAATAGCAATTTTGCTATTATCTGTGGGTGTAATCATGCGTAAAGATAAGACATTTCGTAGCGAACACATCTCTCAGAATGCTCGTATGCGTCAGGATGGTATACATTGTGCTACGTCTCAAGACAGGGAAGCACGAAAAAGAGAAAAGTTAGATATTAAACATTTAGGATGAAAGCAACACGTATCATATTGATATTAGGATTGGTGCTTGTATGCATGGGATCGTGTAGTTTGTCAGCACGAATCAAACGTGCAGACAAACGATTTGCTATAGGAGAATACTATGAGGCAGGTGAGCAATATCGTCAGTTGTACCGCAATGTATCGACCAAGGACAAGCCATTGAAAGCATACGTGGCCTTCCAACAAGGTGAATGTAACCGTATTTTGAACAACAGCAAGGCGTCTACTGCATATAAGAATGCCATTCGCTATTTGTATTTTCATACGGATTCTATAGTATTTCTTCGCTACGCTCAAGCCCTGCATTACCAAGGGAAATATAAAGAAGCCATCAAGCAATATGACATCTATTTGCAGACTTATCCGGACAATTATGTAGCACAAGCGGGCAAGTACTCGTGTATGCAGATTGAGGAGTGGAAAAAGCAAAAGAGTCGCTATGTAGTTACCCCCGTGAAAGCGTTTAATGCCAAGCGTTCGAGCAATATGGCTCCAGCACTAATGAATGCAGATGGTGATGCCATAGTATTTACCTCCAATCGGATTGAGAACAAAGACAAGAAAGGCAAAAACAAAGTACGCACATCATCCGTCACAGGTGCAGCGTCATTCAATCTGTATTCTGCGCGTAAGAATGCGGCAGGTCAATGGGAGGACATTATGCTATGCGAGGGACTATACAGCGACGAGCCCAGCGAGGAAGAAGAAGATGCCAGCATTGGCAGTAAGCAAAGTATGCCCGCTGAGTTGGGTGTTTGCAGTTTTTCGTCAGATGGACGTACTATGTATTTCACTTACTCAAAACCTATCAATGGGCAGGATTTGGGAGCTAAGATTTACAGTTCGCAACGTGCAAGTGGCGAATGGAGCGAAGCACAGGAGGTGAAGTTGTTTAGCGATAGCAGTATCACTGTAGGACATCCTAGCATTAATGCCACAGGCGACACCATGTACTTTGTGAGTGATGCTCCTGGTGGTTTTGGTGGTAAAGATATATATATGGCCATATCCGACGGAAGCACATGGAGTGACATTCGCAACCTAGGTCCTAAGATCAACACTGCCGACGATGAGTTATACCCATATATCCGACAAGATGGTAGGTTGTATTTCTCATCCAAGGGGCATCCTAGTTATGGTGGATTGGACATCTTCTACGCTACGCCAGTAGACACTACTTGGGAAATCTATAATATGGGAGCACCTTTCAACTCGCAAAACGATGATTTTGGTATTTGCTTTGTAGGTGCGACGGAAGATGGATATTTCTCCTCAAATAGGAAACAAAAGAAGGGTTATGACCTCATTTATAGTTTCGTATTGCCAAAGATGGAGATATTGGTAGAAGGTGTTGTGAGTGATGACCAAGGAGAGGCATTGGCAGAGGGAGTAATTCGATTGGTAGGAGATGATGGTACCAACATTAAGACGCAGATTCGCCGTGATGGCACTTATAAACTCAAACTAAACAAAGATGTGCGATACCTGATGTTAGCCACATCGAGAGGGTATCTTAACCAACAATTGCAGTTTGCCACAACGGGACTAGAAGATAGTCATACTTACCAACAAAACTTTATGTTAAGTTCAGTAGCCAAACCAGTGAAAATGGGTAATATATTCTTCAAGTTTGGCAGTTGGGAACTCACCCCAAACTCTGAGGATGGTCTGAATGCGCTGATCAAATTGCTCAACGACAATCCTAACATCACCATTGAAATGGCCGCCCACACCGATATGGTAGGCAATAATTCGGCCAACCAAGAGTTGTCGCTCCGCCGTGCCCAGTCGGTAGTAGATTACCTAATTAAACATGGCATAGAAAGCGAGCGTTTGACTCCTGTGGGCTATGGTGAAGAAAAACCAGTGGTAGTCGATGATGTATTGAAAAAAAAGTACGCATTCTTGCCCAAGGGTCAGGTATTGGATGAGGCGTTTATCAACACCCTGCCTGCTGACCAACAAGAGATTTGCAATTCGCTGAATCGTAGAACAGAGTTCCGTGTACTAAAAACAACGTACAAACTATATTAGTTTATTGCTTAGAGAAAATTGAAAGTTAAAAGATATGAAACAATACCTTGAATTATGTCAGCGTGTTCTCAATGAAGGAACAGAGAAGCACGACCGCACAGGCACAGGAACCATTTCTGTGTTTGGACATCAGATGCGTTTTAATTTGGAAGATGGTTTTCCGCTACTAACAACCAAGAAACTGCACCTCAAGTCTATCATTTATGAACTATTATGGTTTCTCAAAGGTGATACCAACGTCAAGTACTTGCAAGACAATGGTGTACGCATTTGGAATGAGTGGGCAGATGAGCATGGTGAATTGGGTCCTGTATATGGTCACCAATGGCGTTCATGGCCAGATTATCAAGGTGGCCATATCGACCAAATCGCACAACTAGTGGAGCAGATAAAGAAAAACCCCGACTCTCGCCGTCATATTGTCAGCGCATGGAACGTAGCCGAGGTAAACAACATGGCTCTGCCACCATGCCATACCCTATTTCAATTTTATGTGGCAGATGGTCGTTTGTCGTTGCAACTTTACCAACGCTCGGCAGACATCTTTTTGGGGGTGCCATTCAACATTGCATCTTATGCCCTATTATTGATGATGATGGCTCAAGTGACGGGATTAAGAGTTGGTGACTTTGTGCACACATTTGGCGATGCTCATATCTATCTCAATCATATCGAACAAGTGAAATTACAGCTCGCACGCGATACGCGCGCGCTACCTAAAATGATAATAAACCCAGAGGTAAAGGATTTGTTCGAGTTTAAGTTTGAAGACTTTAAACTTGTCGATTACGATCCACACCCACATATCCCTGGCGTTGTAGCCGTATAAATAATCTCTAAACACTCAACAGTAGCCCGCTTGCGGGCGTTCACAAAAACATCAATATTTATGCTCAACCTCATCGTAGCAATAGCAGAAAACAATGCCATCGGCAAGGCGGGCGATTTGCTCTGCCACATGCCAAGTGACTTACAATACTTCAAGCGCCAAACATCGGGGTGCACCGTCATTATGGGCGAGCGTACGTTCTTCTCACTGCCCAAGCATCCGCTTCCCAATCGCCGCAACATCGTGTTATCTGACCGAGAAGACTTCACTTTTGAGAACACCGAAGTGGTGCACTCTATACCAGAGGCACAAGCTGCAGTTGCGCCTGACGAACAAGCATTTATAATCGGTGGCGGTATGGTTTATCGTCAGTTCCTGCCACTGGTAGACAAATTGTATATCACGCACATACACCACTCATGGGAGGATGCCGATACATTCTTCCCTGACATTGACCCTACTATTTGGCAATGTCAAAGTGAGGAACACCACGAAGCAGACGAAAAAAATCCATATCCATATACCTTTGCAGTATATACCAGAAGATAAACTATGCGTAAATTCATATTCATGGCTACTCTTGCCCTATTAGCGACCTCTTGTCAAAACACAAAAGATGCTACCAAAGCACCTATTACCAAACCCGAGATCACTATCGAAGGCGGACGTCTCACTCCCGAGGCATTATGGGCAATGGGACGTATCAATTCCGTTTTGCCTAACGAGCAAACCAACCAACTAGCATATACTGTCACTTATTACAGTGTAGAGGAAAACCGCTCCACCTCATGGATTCGTACTGCGAAAGAAACAGAGGATGACAAACTGAGGACCGTGAGCGAATGGGTGGGTTACGAACCTGCATGGTGGGGAAACCAAATTGCATACCTCAACGCGGGAAAATTATACGTAAGAAATGAGAAGGGGGAAGTGACACCTGTAACCGGTTTTGACAATGATATCGACGGATTCTTGCTCTCTCCCCAAGGGGACAAGATTATCCTCATTGCACAAGTGAAGACCGTGGCAAGCACTGCGGATAAGCATCCTGATCTACCTTTGGCTTCGGGAAGAGTGGTTGATGACCTCATGTACAAGCATTGGGATGAGTGGACAGAAACTGCGCCGCATCCATTCCTATGCGAGTTGAAGAACACAGGTTCTCAACTATCAATCGTCAACTGCATCGATTTACTCGAAGGTACTCCATACGAGTCGCCAATGAAGCCCTTTGGCGGTGTAGAGCAATTGGCGTGGAGTCCTGATGGCAAACAAATTGCCTATACCTGCCGCAAGAAAGCAGGTTTGGAGTATGCGATTTCGACCAACTCTGATATCTATCTCTATGATTTAGCAACTGGCACACATACAAATCTCACCGAGGGTAATATGGGCTATGACACCAACCCTAGTTATTCGCCCAACGGCGAGTATATCGCATGGCAGTCCATGAAGCGTGATGGATATGAAAGTGATGAAAATCGATTGATGATATGCAACCTCTTGACTGGCAAACAAACATTCCTCAGTCAAGGACTCAATACGAATGTGGATAGTTATTATTGGAAAGATGACAACACACTCGTTTTCAGCGCAGTATGGCATGCAACAGCAATGTTATATGAGATTAACTTGCAAGGCGAGCGTACATGTTTGACTAGTGGTCAATACGACTACGTACCGGCTGCCAATGTCGGTGATACATATTATTGCTTACGCCATTCGATGCGTGAAGCGAATGAGATTTTCCGCTTTAAGCAAGGCGAAGAACCCGTACAGATTAGCTTTGAGAATGAGAATATCTACTCGCAAATTACTATGGGAGAGGTGGTTCCTCGTTGGCAAAAAACTACCGATGGAAAAGATATGCTGACATGGATTATCTATCCCCCTCACTTCGACCCTAACAAGAAATACCCCACTCTGCTCTATTGTGAGGGTGGACCACAGTCTCCTGTTAGCCAATTTTGGAGTTTCCGTTGGAACTTCATGATGATGTCTGCTAACGACTATATCATCGTGGCACCAAATCGTCGAGGTCTTCCTGGGTTCGGCAACGAGTGGAACGAACAAATTAGTGGTGATTATGGAGGACAATGCATGAAGGATTACCTATCTGCCATTGATGAGTTTGTGGCTAGCGAGCCATATGTAGATAAAGATCATTTAGGTTGTGTAGGCGCATCGTTTGGTGGATTTAGTGTATATTGGTTAGCCGGTCACCACAACAAACGATTCAAAGCCTTTATAGCACACGACGGTATCTTCAACATGGAGATGCAATACCTCGAGACAGAGGAGAAATGGTTTGCTAATTGGGATATGGGTGGCGCATATTGGGATAAGAAAAACCAAATTGCGCAACGTACCTTTGCCAACTCACCTCACCTATTTGTAGATAAATGGGACACCCCTATCCTTTGTATTCATGGCGAAAAAGACTATCGCATCTTGGCCAATCAAGGCATGGCAGCATTCGATGCTGCTAAGATGCGTGGCGTGGAAGCACAACTATTAATATACCCAGATGAAAACCATTGGGTATTGAAGCCGCAAAACGGTATTCTATGGCAAAGGACTTTCTTTGGCTGGTTGGATAAATGGCTGAAATAGTTTAGTATTTAGAAAGAAATGATAGATTTAAAAGGACAAACAGCATTGATCACAGGAGCATCGCGCGGCATTGGACGTGCGATAGCCCTACTATACGCAGCACATGGTTGTAATATTGCCTTTACCTATATAAACGAAGATCAAGAGGCCCAAGCATTGACCTATGCACTGCAGGATACAGGTATAGACGTACTATGCATTAAAAGCGATGCCGCCGATTTTGCCGCTGCTCACGAGGTAGTAAAGCAAGTAGTGGATACCTTTGGTAAATTGGACATATTGGTATGTAACGCAGGTATCACACGTGATACATTGCTTATGCGCATGAACGAGCAACAATGGGACGATGTGCTCGATGTCAACCTCAAATCCGTATTTAACTACTGCCATGCCGCCACACCTCACATGATGCGACAACGTAGCGGTAGCATTATTGCAATGTCCTCAATCGTAGGTATAGCAGGCAATGCAGGACAATTAAACTATGCGGCATCTAAGGCTGGTATCATTGGACTCATTAAATCATTGAGCAAAGAAGTTGGCAGTCGTAATATACGCGTCAATGCCATCGCACCAGGATATATTCTCACAGACATGACGTTAAGTTTGAGCGAAGAAACACGTACAGAAATGGTAAAGATGGTTCCAATGCGCCGATGCGGAGAAGCCGAGGAAGTAGCTAAAGTAGCACTATTCTTGGCATCAGACCTTTCTTCGTATGTATCTGGACAAGTGATTTCCGTCAACGGAGCAATGGGATAAGATTACATAAATGGTAAATAAATAAAAATAACAACGATATGAAATTAAATGACAGAGTAATTGCAGTCATTGGACTAGGTTACGTAGGATTGCCACTGGCAATTGAATATGGAAAAAAGTACCGTGTGATTGGTTTTGATATCTACCAAGCACGTGTGGATGAACTGAATCGTGGCGAGGATCACACCTTAGAGGCTGACCTCGTTGGTATGAAGCAGGCTCGAGATGCATACGAGAACACCAAGAAAATTGGTTTGACTTTTACAAGCAATATGGAGGACTTGAAGCAGGTAAACACATACATTGTGACTGTTCCTACCCCTATTGACCGCTTCAACAATCCAGATTTAACACCACTACTCAAGGCAAGCGAGACCATCGGTAAAACATTGCAAAAAGGCGATTTGGTGATTTACGAATCAACCGTTTACCCTGGATGCACCGAGGAAGATTGTGTACCTGTTTTGGAGAAGTTTAGCGGATTGAAGTTCAATGAGGATTTCTTCTGCGGTTATTCGCCTGAGCGCATTAACCCAGGCGACAAAGTAAACACATTAACCAAGATTAAGAAGATCACTTCGGGTTCTACTCCTGAGATTGCAGACTTGGTGGATGCACTGTATAACTCTATTTTGGAGAACGGTACACACAAAGCGCCAAACATGAAAGTGGCAGAGGCAGCGAAAGCAGTGGAGAATAGCCAACGCGACGTGAACATCTCGTTTATGAACGAGCTAGCGCTTATTTGCGACCGTGTAGGTATTGATACCAACGATGTGATTGAAGCAGCAGGTAGCAAGTGGAACTTCTTGAAATACCGACCAGGTTTGGTTGGCGGACACTGTATCTCGGTAGATCCATATTACTTAGCACACAAGGCCAAATCGCTAGGCTATGACCCACAAGTGATTCTATCAGGTCGTGCAGTAAACAACTCGATTGCGAAATTTATCGCAGATAAAGTGCTGAAACTGATGATTCAAAAAGATCACAAGATCAAAGACTCAAATGTCTTAATCCTGGGTGTCACCTTCAAAGAGAACTGCCCTGACTGCCGCAACACCAAAGTAGTGGATATTGCAGAAGAATTAGAAGACTTCGGCTGCTGCGTGGATATCTTCGATCCATGGGCTAGTGCCGAAGTGGTCAAGCATGAGTACGGCAAAGAGTTGATTGCAGCAATCGATCCTGACAAAGAATATGCAGCTGTGATTGCGTGCGTGAGTCATAACCAATTTAAGACCTTTGACTTCCAGAAATACAAAGACAAGAATGCCGTGATCTTCGACGTGAAAGATTTCGTTGATCGCAGCGTGGTGGATGCCAGATTGTAAGAACAAAAGGCGGGTTCATGACCCGCCTTTCATATGTTTAGAGATGAAGTAGCCACGGATGGTCTTCTTTGCATCGGGCTTTGATAGTTGAGCTAAGTACTCTTGCTCCAACGCTAACCACTCGGGCGAACCTTTGACAAGCTCGTTGTACGCCTTTGTAGCGGCTACCAGACGCAAAGTGCCGGCTTTCTCCGCTTCAGATTGAGGTTTCTGAACATAGTCACGAGGATTATTCCTGTGACCAGTAAACTTGGTGCCATAGCGTTCCACAAACCACATATCGCTTTTGCTGTGGATCTTGCCATGCGCACTCTCAATGATTGGGATGTAGGTAACTTTGGACATAATGTAGAAAAATTTTAAATTGTTTATAATATTTTTACTTTCAATCCCTTGGAAGTCACGGGCTCATGACGGGTTCATAACGAGCAAACACCATAAGAACACGGTCATATTTCTGACTCTTCATTACTAGTCAATCACTCCCTACGGTCACTCCGCTCATTCTGGAATTTCCATAAAAAAATACTGTGGCGGAAGTGGCGCTTTTGGCGGAAATGACGGAAAGTTCTTCCGCCATTCCGCCAGTTGCGCCATTTTACGCACTCACATTTCTTGGCATTACCTTCTTATATCTTCCTTGTCCAATTCGTTCTAAATCAGCAGATTGAACTAGTTTCAACAACCATCTCTCCATTGTTCGTTCTGCAATTCCAAGGACTTCTGCCTGCTTCACGGCATCTTGCTTGGTAAAGTCCGCAGGAAGCATCTCGAAGAACTGTTTTTGGATCAAGGTATGACCGATTTCTCCGGGAGCGGCATCCTTATTCTCAGGCAACATCTGGAACATCATCGCCGCATGCATCAGCAACTTGTGACCAATCAAGAGCATCGTCTCAAAGTCATCCTCCGAACATACCACACGCTCAGGCAAGTGCTTAGAGGTATCCAACCTAAGTCCCGTGAGAATCATGCCGATACGCTTCATTATCACAGGCATACGTTTCAATATAGAATCAAACTCATTGCCAAAAGCATGGCGTTGCGTCTCATACATTGCTCGGAACATACGGGTAATCGTTTTGCGTTGGGCATCTGTCAGATAGAAGTAGCAACTGTGCTTCGCTTTTCTCATCCAACCATAACGCTGGCTCAGTTCATGCCCCAACTGCTCGTACAAAGCTATCTCTTGAGGAACAGCGTCTTCTTCTGTGTCCTCCCAAACACGG
Source organism: Paludibacteraceae bacterium (assembly GCA_045612525.1). Lineage (GTDB taxonomy): Bacteria > Bacteroidota > Bacteroidia > Bacteroidales > Paludibacteraceae > Colicola. The sequence goes on from JAZKZF010000019.1 coordinate 17,441, forward strand.
TCATCAAAGTCTTGCGTCTGCTTGACTACATAGCAGGCAAAACGGCTCATCAAACCATTCTCTCGGCTCTTAATCAATGGCTTAAGCTGGTTGTAAGTACCCGAGATCAAGACGGCGAAGTGTGGGTCTGGAATCTCGATGAACTCTTCCTTATTCTTGCGAAGTTTGCTGATCGTCTCGTGCTCAAATATACAGCGAAGCACATCCGAGAAACCGCCCGTACTACTGCCAAGTGCTTTGCTCAGGGTGTCAATCTCCGTGGCCATCATAATGCCTCGTCCCTTGAGCATCTGCAGGTAATTCATGAGTGCAGCCTCAGAGGTGTTAGCGGGCAGGAAGATAAACTCACCATGCTCATTCTCAATGCCTTGCAATAGTTGCCTAGCATAGTTCATAATACCTTTGCCAGATGCCGCAGGGGCGAGCACCATAGTCATCAGTTCAGGGCCATAGACATGATGCGGAAAGCCATGATACATACGCATAGCAGGCAATGCATAGGCGTAATTGGTTAATAACGAAAGCAACAGCATGTCACGCATCTCGCCATCTGGTGCAATGCTGATGGCTTTCTCTATTTGCCAAGGGAGTTGACCTTGACGTAAATGACTGGTGATGAGGGTGTCTGCACCCTCGGAAAGAATTGTGTTTTTTTTCATAAATAAAAATTGTTTAAGGTTTAATTATTGAGGTTTATGAACATTGTGCAAAATTGCCAAATGCGAGTGCAAAGGTACTACACAAAAATGACATTTCAATGGTTACACATTCTTATCGGAAATGAAAATAGCATTTTCTTCACAACTCGCTTATTATCAACAAACAAAATGCTTACATTTCTGCAAGCAAATCGGAGGTTTTTTCTTAAAAATCGGAAGTTATTTAGCGAAAATGCTTAGAAAATGTGTCGTAGTTGACCTGCGCCTCAAACGTATGGTTAACAACACGGATAAAATGCGTAAGTGGCCGAAGATCGGCTTTAAGTATCCTTTTCTCTTGCAAATGTTTGACCACTTTTGCGAGTTCAGCAGCTGGATTCACGGGGCTGGTTGCAGCCTTATGAAGGAGAAGCGTGGATTTATGTCGAGGATAACGCATGGCCTTTTTCTCGAAGAATTGATTGAGATGCATGGAGCGTGATTGTCGCTTGACCTTAGTTTGATCCACGATATACTGCTGACACTCCATCAAGTAACGAACATACGCATCATATTGATTATCCGTGAAATATGGACGGAGCTGCTGGATTGCCATGTCGCACTCCTCCCGGGTCTGTTGGAGCAGATGTTGCATAAAATAGCGGTGTCGTGACTGTCCGCTGGCATATCTGCGACGATTTTCGGCATCCCATTCTGCTTTTTCACTCTGCAGATAAGTAGCATAGAGCACATAGACATCCGGGACATTCATCTGAATATTCTGAATACGAATCACAGGAGGCGATTGGAGCCATCCCCAGAGCGTATCCACCCATTCAACAGGTTCAGTTTCAGCCACTTGGCGGATACATGCATCAATCGTTGTACATGCCGCATAAGAGAGGAGTTGTGCTGGAAAATTAGCCAACAATATGGCAGGCATATCATCCTCTGCCTCCATATCGCACAAGCCCAACGCATTTTCGTATTTATAAAAATAGCGATATTCGTCAACACGTATCTCCACAGCCATGTTGAGTTTCTCTTCGTCGGAGAGCGGCAGCACTTGTTCTCGTACACGCCAATAGAGATAAGCCACGCCCGACTGCGCCAACTGACCATAGAGCGGATGAGTAGCCATGCGCTCATCGTCCACAAAATCCAGCCACCAGCGCAGCTCTTGCTCCAACGCAATAGTAGGATCCATGCGGGAGTATTGCTGCTGGTGATAGTCGAACATGTCTGCCTGTAGGCAACGAATATCCCAATCGTCACCTTGTAGCAAAAGCGAGGCAATGAAACCTTTAACAAGGATAGCATCCGAACCAATATGACACATGTAGCTGCAGTCTTGCATAGCAGAATCTAAAAATTACGACTACAAAGTTACAATTTTTATTTGAGATATGCTACTGTACTCGCAAAGAAACAAAAAAAACATAAAAAAAACTATGTTTTCAGCATGAATATTTGTACATATCAAATTTATTCAGTAACTTTGCAGACATTTTACACGCACTAACATGACAATAGCAGTAGCAGGAACAGGGTATGTAGGTTTGTCCATAGCGACATTGCTAGCACAACATCATAAGGTGTTGGCAGTGGACATTGTGCCCGAAAAAGTAGAGATGATCAACCGTCGCCAATCTCCCATTCAAGATGAGTATATCGAGAAGTATTTCGCTGAAAAGAAGTTGGATTTGACGGCAACTTTGAATGCTGAGATGGCGTATAAAGAGGCAGAGTATGTAGTCATTGCAGCTCCAACAAACTATGACAGCCAGAAGAACTATTTCGACACATCAGCAGTAGAGTCGGTGATTGAGCTAGTCTTGCGCATCAACCCAAAGGCGATTATGGTGATAAAGTCCACTATCCCTGTCGGTTACACGGAAAGTATACGTAAGAAATTTGGCACAGAGAACATCCTTTTCTCTCCTGAGTTCTTGCGCGAGAGCAAGGCGTTGTATGACAACTTGTACCCCTCTCGCATCATTGTAGGTACGGATCTAAGGAATGAGCGATTGGTCGAAGCAGCAAAACACTTTGCTGGATTATTGCAAGAGGGCGCCCTCAAGCCTGACATAGACACATTATTTATGGGCTTCACAGAGGCAGAAGCGGTAAAACTGTTTGCCAATACGTATCTTGCATTGCGCGTGAGTTACTTCAACGAACTGGACACCTACGCCGAGATGAAAGGTCTTGATACGCAGTCGATTATAGAGGGCGTATGTCTTGATCCACGCATCGGAACGCACTACAACAACCCATCGTTTGGCTATGGCGGCTATTGCTTACCAAAAGACACGAAGCAACTGCTGGCTAACTATCAAGATGTACCAGAGAATTTGATTGAGGCAATTGTTGAGAGCAATCGCACACGCAAAGATTTTATCGCAGACCGTGTATTGGCAAAAGCAGGGTATTATGATTATTACAACAACGGTCAGTACAACGCACAAGAGGAGCATGCCTGTGTAATAGGTGTGTACCGATTGACCATGAAATCGAATTCGGACAACTTTAGGCAGTCGAGCATTCAGGGAATCATGAAGCGCGTAAAGGCGAAAGGTGCGCAAGTGATTATCTACGAACCCACCCTACCCGACGGAACGACATTCTTCGGTTCGTTGGTAGTGAACGATTTGGAAAAGTTCAAACAACAGTCACAAGCCATCATTGCCAATCGCTATGACGCATGCTTAGAAGATGTAAAAGAGAAAGTATATACTCGAGATATATTTAGGAGAGACTAATTTCCCCACACCAAATCTCAGATCTTACACACAACTTTCAAAATATAGGAGGGAGAAAAAGCATTTTTCTCTCTCCTATTCTATAATAACACAAATTACTGGTTATCAATAAATTACACAGGGGGGGGTAATTTTATTTTTCGAATCAACAAAAATAAAAGGATTATTTTCCTTAAAAATTTGCACATATCAAAAAAAAACTGTAACTTTGCGCACTTTTACTAAAAGTAAAAACATCAAAAATACTACAACATGAAAGGAATCGTATTAGCAGGAGGCTCGGGAACACGTTTGTACCCAATTACCAAAGGAATTAGCAAGCAATTAATGCCAATTTACGACAAACCGATGGTTTATTATCCAATCAGCGTGCTCATGCTGGCAGGAATCAGGGATATCTTGATCATTTCTACTCCTTACGACCTTCCAGGATTCAAGAGGCTTCTTGGAGACGGAAGTGATTATGGTGTTAACTTTACCTATGCTGAGCAGCCTTCTCCAGATGGTCTTGCACAAGCCTTTACAATCGGAGCTGACTTTATTGGTGACGATTCTGCTTGTTTGGTTCTTGGCGATAATATTTTCCAGGGAGCAGGATTTACAAAGATGCTTAAAGAGGCTGTTCGTACTGCTGAGGAAGACAAGAAGGCTACAGTATTTGGATATTGGGTAAATGATCCTGAGAGATATGGTGTAGCTGAGTTCGACGCTGAAGGTAACTGTCTCAGCATTGAAGAAAAGCCAGAACATCCAAAGAGCAACTATGCTGTTGTTGGTCTTTATTTCTATCCTAATAAGGTTGTTGACGTTGCTAAAAATATCAAGCCTTCAGCTCGTGGAGAGTATGAGATTACGACTGTCAATTAGCAGTTCCTTGCTGACGGAGAACTCAAGGTTCAGACTCTTGGACGAGGCTTTGCATGGCTTGATACGGGTACTCATGATTCTCTTTCAGAGGCGTCAACTTATATTGAAGTTCTTGAAAAGAGACAGGGACTCAAAGTCGCATGTCTTGAGGGTATAGCATACCGTCAGGGATGGATTACAGAAGAAAGAATGCGAGAGCTTGCACAGCCTATGTTGAAGAATCAGTATGGACAGTATCTGCTTAGAGTTATTGATGAAATGAAGCAGACAGGTAAACCT
>JAZKZF010000020.1:0-27427 GCA_045612525.1 Paludibacteraceae bacterium
TCACGGAAAAGTGGAAATCTCTGCATTGACATTCAATGTTTCTATTGCCTATTTTGATTCATTAAGGCAAGTTATTGAAAACGAATTTGGTGCTTATGAGGACTGCAAGGCTACTGTGCCCAAAGAATTGATTGCTGACACTGGCACTTATTGGCACCTTAGTAAAGCATGCTATGATGCATATTATTGGTCGAACGACACGCTTGCTATCGCATGGGCTTTGCATGATTTAACTGATAGTGTCGGTTATGCTTATTTAGATATTAAACGGCTCTCGTTGAATTGGGTATTAGATTTAGAAAAAAAGAATCCGCTCAAAGATGATTGGAAGACTGTTAGTGTTTATTTTAAATTCGATACAATCATCAATGACTTTGAAGTGAGTGGTATTCTATATCCTAACTATTCAAAGGAATATGGATGGAATGCTTCTGAAAACGGAGTTCGATTATTTTTCTATAATCGGAAAACGGGAAAAGAATATATGTGGACTGATTGGTCAGAAAAAGCCAAATGTTTTAAAAATATCTTTATGAGCAAGAATGTATCTGAAATTGTTTATTCTAAAGATTTCAATGGATTCAAGACCTGCGATTACTATACTTTCCACTATGACACTACTACGATAGAAAACCCTCAAAATCCATTACTCCCCAATGCAGAATACCAATTCTTCGATATTGATTTCGATGGAGAAGATGAGTTGCTGATGAATTATTATCACGGAGGAGCCAAAGGTGGTTCTGCACACGAAATATACGAAATGACAGATTTTGGACTGATTCGAAAAGAAATCATCGGTGAGGAAGGATACTTTGCTTTAGATGGAAATACGATTATCAACCTCGAAAACAAAACTATCACATCATTCCTATGGTGTAGCGTATCTGAGTGCGGAATTTACGGATACCAAGTCCATGATAACGGTGACATTTATTCAGCATATCATATCTATAATTATGTAAATCCAGCAAATGATTCTCTAATTTCAGATACGACATACTTTGCTCTGTAGTATTATTTAACCTTTGGTAAAAAAATAAAAGCCAAAGGTTACCTTTACTCGATTAAATATCACATATGGTTGGAGGGTGCAATAATGCCTCTCATAATTTAAACAATGACATGTGATATGCAGAAAACAATCATGGCTCTTGCACTCTGCCTAATGAGCGCAATCGGATTTGCGGACAATCGTCAAATGGTAGCAGTTCTGCCCAGCAACATTCCAAGTGTGACACTAACGATTGACGGAAAAAACAAAGTGGTGAAACCAACCAAAGCTGTTGTGAAAGAAGTAGATGATCGCCATGTGAAATGTATTGTCTATGCCAACAAAGATAAAGCCGCAGTGACCTTGCCTATAAGCTATGACACTATACTACAATTGGGAGAAAAAGTCGCGGAAGTGTTTCATGCTTTGAACATTGTAACCGATAAACAGTACGAGGATTTTCTGTGGTGGTATAATCATCAGGTAGCAAGCGCAATGGGAGAGAGGATATAGGCGATAAACAAGAAGAATATGACCGAAAAAGAAATCATACAGTCGTTTCTGGATAATAATCAACATGGCATTCGCGAGGCGTATTACGCCTGGCGAGTACCATTTGAACAATCAGTCTGCTATCGAACGCATCTTGACCTTAATTACATAGATGACGCCTACCAAGAAGCGTTTATTCGTTTGCAACAACATATACTGACTGAGCGTCTGACCGCAGATAATATCCAAAAGTCGCTTTTGGCATACTTGAAAGAGATTGGCTACTTTGTGGCAATGGAGATTATCAACAAGCGGCGTGAACTGCCAATTTCCTTTGTTCAGTCATACGATGAAACCAATGACCAGCAAGAAGACAACGAAACGCATCAAATAATCCATCGGCATGTGGAATCGCAAGATGTAGATACGCCAGAGAATCTACCTGATGAACAACCCAATGAGAAAGTCCCCATTCAAGAGGATAACTATTTTGATCTCTCTACACATATAGAAAAAGAAGAGCATGAACGCATTATCCGTCAACTCGTGGAGCAAGTAGGTCCACCTTGTGCACCGCTACTGCTGGGGTATTTGTGGGAGAACAAATCTATGAGCAATCTAGCTCAAGAATTGGGTTATAGCAGTGCGGATAGTGCAAAGACCCAGAAGTCGAAATGTATGAAGAAAGTAATCGTTTTTATCAAACAAAAACTAATCGAATACGGCTATGAATATTGATGATAAAGAACTTGAACGCGACATTGAGAACGCTTTCCGTGCACGCGGTCTAAAAGAGGCGATGCATCAATGGGAAGCAGAGCGCAAGCAAACTGCCGACCATCCACGCATACCTACACAAGATGAGTTCAAGCCATCCAAGTGGCGCAGCCTTCGCCGCACCAGTTATTCACTGTCTGCGGTTGCAGTATTGGCTGGTATTCTTGTAATGGCTATACCTGTATCTACATGGCGCACAGGATATCGACAGGCTTCCCGATGGGCATATAAGCAATACGCCCACTATTTCTTGCCAAAGGCTACAGCCCCTGCTTACGAACATACCATTGATGAAGTAATGGCAATGGCAAAACCTTCTGTACAGCAGATAGAGTGTAGCTACTATGAGCAAGAGATTTTAGGACGCGAAAATCCAATGCACGAAGCCACATGGTTAATCTTGAAAGGTGACTATGTTGTGGCTCTATCTATGCTGGATGAGATACGCCAGAATCTCACAGAGGATAATGCCCATTATCAAACTACAAAGGAGGACATTGAGTATCTTTCTGCTCTCTGTTATTTGGGGCAAAACCGTCGTACTAAAGCAAAAAAAATACTACTCACCATAGCAGAGAGCAATAGCCACCATCGCGAAGCTGCGAGTGAATTAGTACAAGCAATTTCTGAGATAAAGACTCACAGACATTGATGATCGTGATACGCTATAGCATCGTTCTCCGATTAGAAAGCCATCTCCATTACAAACATTCGGCACAATCTTCGGCACAAAGAAAAAAATAACAAAAAAAATGCCCAAGCAGGAGGCGTTGGTAATCAACACCTTCCGCTTACTTTAAGCATCTTTTTATAGCAACATTTACAAATCTTCGGCACAAAATACCTTCCGCGCCGAAGATTTTTGCAGCATTATTATAGAGATGCGTTTATAGAAAGCCACCGAAAGCCCATAGAAGTTCCACAGATCTCCTATGGTGGTCCCGAAACCTGCAAGTCGCTTTTTCTATACCAAAAGTACACTAAGGGTATACAAAAGGCAAGTATATATTGAAAAAGTAAAAAAAGATTTGCACAATTCAAAATAAACTACTACTTTTGCAGAGAAAATTAGAACGTTAGTATTAAAAAGTACATTCACATGTTCAGAAAAGAACTCTCATATTACTTTTCAACGCCGATTGCGTATATCGTGATTGGGTTGTTTCTGTTGGCTATTAGTCTCTTTCTTTGGGTGATACCAGGACAATGGAATGTCATCGAGTCGGGCTACGCACAAGTGGATGGGTTGTTTCAAATCAGTCCATGGTTGCTCATGCTCGTATGCCCTGCGCTGACTATGCGCCTCTTTGCCGAAGAGCGACAGAGTGGCACATGGCTATTGCTGCGTGCGCAGCCCATTGCGCTATGGAAGATTGTCGTGGGCAAGTATATGGCAGCGTTTGTGCTGACGGTATTGGCGCTGATGCCTTGCATTGTGCACTACTTTATTGTCTTCTATATGGCAGAGCCAATAGGCAATATAGATGGAGGACAATTCATAGGATCGATGATGGGATTGGTATTCTTAAGCGCATCGTTTACGGGTGTTGGATTGTTATGCAGCACATTGACTAAGAGCCAGTTAGTTTCATTCATCTTGGGCGGAGTGAGCTGCTTTGTATTGTACTGGGTAACACTGCAAGACCACTATAGCAGTATCTCACGTGGTGTGGTAGATTTGCGAGATATAGTATTCTTCCTGAGCGTGGCTGTAGCTGCGATGATAGTGAGCATATTGGTGCTGGAAAAAGCTGAAAAAAAGTAAAACCCATTTGTTGGGGATTATTAAACGACAATTTATGTCAATTAAGATGTCAATTGTTGTCAATTCTCGAAATATGATTTTGTTTTTGCCCATATGAATGCAATACATTGCATTGGTGGGCAAAACAACAAAAATAATTTATGACACGCATTGGTTTATTGAGCGATACACATAGTTATTTGGATCCACGCGTATTGGAGCACTTTGCGGAGGTGGATGAGATATGGCATGCTGGCGATATTGGTAGCGCTATGGTATTGCAACACTTACGAGAGTTTAAGCCTACAAGAGCGGTGTACGGTAATATGGACAGCGGCGATGTACGGTATTCGTTGAGTGAGTTTTATCGTTTCCGCGTAGAAGATGTGAATGTACTGATGACGCATATTGGTGGTTATCCTGGGAAATATAATCCATGGCTGTTACCCATGTTTAAGAAAGAGACACCACAGTTATTCGTCTGCGGACATAGCCATATTTTGAAGGTACAATACGACCCCACATGGCAGATGCTGACCATGAACCCCGGAGCCGCAGGCAAACAAGGTTGGCAGACGGTACAGACACTATTGAGATTTGTGATTGACGGTAAAGAAATTCGTGATTTAGAGGTCATTGAGTTAGAAAGACATTAGTCCAACACCCAAAAAGTGTATGTTTTACAACATGTTTAAGCCATTTTCGCCAAAAACGTGTTGCACAACATACAAAGAAGTCTTGCGGGATTGATAAAAAAGCAGTACCTTTGCACACGATTTAGAAATGACACAATCTTTTTTGTACCTTAAAAATCAAACAGACTAATACCGTGGAAAAATAGCCGTCGTGAGGACGGCTTTTTTCTTTATAGTATGACGCAAAGCAGAGTAATACCTACAAGATATGCTAAGGAGAGATAAATGCAGATATTATTACTGAATTTGGAAGAAAATTTGCAGATATGCAAAAAAAATAGTAACTTTGCAACGGATTAAAATAAATACAACAATGAAAAAAATATATGGAATAGTATTTTTTGTGGCAATCGTATTGGTGAGTTGTGGTAAACATACAGGACGTACACTCACATCTGCCACAGGATCAATCTACGAATGTTTGGTGGTAATGGACGATGAGCCATTGACACAAGAGCAAGTGAACGAAGTGGCCAAACTATCGTTGGTGAATGAGGCATCCGGCTATACCAAACCTATAGCAAGTCTATACGATTTGGTAGAGGCTGTAATGGGAGCCGACATGCCCTGTCTACCACAAGTGGAGCCTTATTTTCGACTGACACAAGTGAAGACGGCATTGTTTGATGACATGCTAAAACCTACACGTAATATCCTATTTGTAGATATCAACCCACAGAAATACACACAACTAAAGACAAAGGTATCAAATAACTATTGGTCCACACCACAAGCTATTTGCCGTATTCAATCACCATCGGAAGAGGAGTTTGTAGCATATTGGTTAGAGCACGGCGAGGAGATTCGCGATTGGTTTGTGAATCAGGAGATTAAGCGACAAATAAAATACTACCGTGCTAGTACCAATAAACAAGCACGTGCAATTATGCAAGCAGATGGATACGATATGCTCATCCCAGAAGATTATATGGTAATTATGGACACGGTATTGGTTGGAGCCACCACCTATAGTCTTCGCAATCCTATCACAGTATCGCCTGAGGTACATCTGCTGTGGTGCTGTAACAATAAGGGCACAATACGTCGCGATATTGTAGTATACAGTTACCCATACACCGATGAGAATACCTTTACACTAGATTATCTTAACGCAAAACGTGATGAGGTATTGAGCCGTGTTGTGAGTGCTAGTGTTGAAGGGTCTTATATGGGTACGGAATATAAAGTATTTCCACCTCAAATACGTGCTATTACCGTACAAGAGGATGAATATGCGACAGAAGTACGCGGATTGTGGAAGATTTTGGATGGCGAAGCAATGGGTGGTCCATATGTTAGCCATACGCGCCTAGATCAGGTGAATGGCCGCGTGGTAAGCGTAGAGACTTTCCTCTATGCCGCTGGACAAAAGAAACGCACAGCATTGCGTCAAGCAGAAGCCATCTTGTATACCTTGCAATTGCCACAGGACACGGTTAAATAGATTAAAGGACGCCCTACGGGCTATAGTTGATAGGTTATAGGCAAGGGGAGATGGCAGTTGTAACTCCATATCTGTTGGTAGAAAATCTCACAAAATCTGTGGGTTCGAAGGTGTTGTTTAACAATATCAGTTTTGCTGTGAACAAGGGGCAACGCATTGCACTCATCGCACGCAATGGTATTGGAAAGAGTACGCTATTAGACATCTTGATGGGGAGAACTGACTATGATAGCGGTAAAATCACTTGGCGTAAAGACTTGAAAGTGAAGTATTTGCCCCAAAAGTCGGTAGGCGATGAGGTGATGAGGTTATTAGGCGATAAGGTAAGTATAGAAGATTTTCAGAAACTGAGCGGTGGACAGCAAAAGAAGATGCTTTTGCAGCAAGTATTGGATGACGAGCCTGATATCCTGCTACTGGATGAGCCAACGAACCACTTGGATTTGGATACGGTAGTGTGGTTAGAGGAATATCTCAACAATCGCACCATACGAGGCGAGAAAGCATTGACCATTCTTATGGTAACCCACGACCGATATTTTCTAGATAGTGTGTGCACCGATATTTTTGAATTAGACGAACATAACCTCTATACGTATCACGGCAATTATAGTTATTATATCGAGAAGCGTGCCGAACGTATTGAGGCACAAAACGCAGAAGTAGAAAAAGCACGCAACCTCTATCGCACCGAACTGGAATGGATGCGCCGTATGCCACAAGCCCGGGCACATAAGGCGCAATACCGTATTGATAACTTCTATGAACTGGAGAAAAAGGCAAAACAACAGCGCAATGAATCGGATGTGCGTCTTGCTGTGAAATCTGGGTATATAGGCAATAAAATCTTCGAGGCGAAGGATGTGTGTAAAGCCTTTATTTCGCCTTCAACAGGCGAGAAGAAAGTAATTCTAAACCATTTCAATTATGTCTTCTCACGATACGAGAAGTTAGGCATCATAGGCAATAATGGCACCGGAAAGAGTACTTTTATCAAATTGCTATTAGGCGAAGTGCCTGTGGATAGTGGTAGTTGGGATGTGGGTAGCACAGTAAAGTTTGGCTATTATGCACAAACGGGATTGCAGTTTGATGAAGGGAAGAAAGTGATAGAGGTGGTGCGCGATATTGCTGAAATGGTGGACTTGGGCAACGGACAGAAGATGACTGCTAGCCAGTTTCTGCAGATGTTTCTTTTTTCGCCCAATCAGCAATACGATTTTGTAGGTAAGTTGTCAGGTGGTGAACGCCAACGCTTGCATCTATGCACGGTGTTGATGCGTAGTCCAAACTTCTTAATACTAGATGAGCCAACCAATGATTTGGACATCCCAACGCTCAATGTATTGGAAAATTATCTTACAAATTTCCAAGGTTGCCTAATTGTGGTGAGCCATGATCGCTATTTCATGGATAAGGTTGTGGATCATATCTTTGTGTTCCATGGCGATGGCCATGTGCAAGATTTTCCTGGGAATTATACGCAATATCGACTGGAGCAAGGAACCAAGAGCCAAGAACAAAGACCTAACACTACTGATACTAAAACCGAGAAAGTCAAGACAGAGCAGAAGCGTAGATTGAGTTTCAAGGAGAAGAAGGAGCTCGAAGAACTAGAGAAGCAAATGCCTTTGCTCGAGAAAGAGAAAACACAATTGGAAGCGCTGCTATCTGGTGGCGCAACCAGTCCTGATGATATAGCTAAAGCGTCCGCACGCTATAAAGAAGTGCAAGAGCGATTGGATGAAGCGGAGATGCGGTGGTTGGAGCTTAGCGAACTGCTCTAATGCGACACCAACTACATACGACCGATAAATGCAGGGTCTAGATATTCCTCCTCTATTTTGTCAATTGCCAACAAGTCTTGTGCAGTAGGCGTATATGTCTGTTTGCACCAGAAGGTTTGGATTTTGTCTGCTAATTCCTCTGTTGATAATCCGCAATAGCCATTCGCGGCATTTTTAAGATTTATTACGCGTTGGCGTACGGATTCTACTCCATGTTTAGCTAATTTCTCTTGCGAGGGTGTAATGGCTTGTTGCAGTATCTCAAAATTGACATCATAAAGCATTGTTCCATGAACGATAGTGGCATTAGGCAAGGCAAAGCATGCATTGCCAGATACTTTATGTTCACCTACCATAATATCATTATGCGTAGATTTTACGGCACCATACCCCATTTGGCTCAAACATTCAGCCATATGATCTAGATAATGCTGAAAAACTTGTTCGCTATGTGTGGAAGGCGAGATATAGCTAATCATCAAATTGCCTTGGTCAGCATAGACGCATCCTCCCCCACTCTTGCGGCGATACATAGCGATGTTGTTGGCTTGGCAGAAAGGGACATTCACTTCGTTTTGCATAACTTGGTGTCTGCCAAAGATGACGGTGGGTGGCACTATCCAAGTGAAAAATAGACCACTAATATCATTAGTATTTTCCGAATCCTTACCGAAGTCTTGCAGAAGCGCATGAATATGCTTTGCAAAGTATTCTTCAGCTGCAAGATACCAAACAAGGCGTTTGCCTGAAGGAATATCAATATAAAGATGCGACATATGTATAACTTACACTAATATACGGTGCGCTCCATCGCCAATCTCAGCGATATAGAAGTCTGCTTTCAGCCCTGTCTTTTCTGTATATTCTGCTCCTACCTTCTCAATGAATGTAGGGATTGCATCCTCACGTACCAAGGATACGGTGCAACCACCAAAGCCACCACCCGTCATGCGACTACCAATTACGCCATCTACTTTCCATGCCGCTTCTGCCAGGGCATCCAATTGAGGACCTGTTACCTCATAATCATCGCGCAGTGAGATATGACTTTGATTCATCAACACGCCAAACTTCTGAATATCTCCTTTTTGCAAAGCTTCTACGGCATCCATTGTACGTTGTACCTCCCCTACCACGTGACGGGCACGGCGGTGTGCTACTTCGTCGGTTATTGCGTGCTCTACTTGCTCAAAATCAGTTTGAGAGAGTTCTGCCAAATATTGGATTGGACGAATAGTATTAATTTGCTCTACTGCTAATTGACATTGACGAACGCGGTCATTGAAGGAACCTGAATCCAATTTGTGGGGTGAGTGGGTGTTTGTAACAACCACTTTCACTCCATCCAATTTGACCGGTACAAGTTCATACTCCAATGTGTCGCAATTTAAATAAATAGCATGGTCAGCTTTTCCATGTGCTGAAGCGAATTGATCCATAATACCACACATCACACCAGCAAACTCATGCTCAGCAGCACGACCAATCTTAGCTAATTCTATAAGGTTGTATCCTGTAGCGAGCAATTCATTCAAAGCATAAGCTGTAACTACCTCCATTGCTGCGCTACTACTTAGGCCAGCACCAGCAGGTACATTGCCCCAAAAGAGGATGTCGTAACCTTGGCATATGGATACACCACGCTTGATGAATTGTGCAAAGACTCCCAATGGGTAGTTCGCCCATGCTTTGTCAGGTAGTGGAGCAGTCAGTTCGTCCAAACCTAACGTATATACAGCCTCCATATTTAATGAGCGGAAATTAATTTTCTTTTCATTATTAGGAGAGAGTAAGAGATATGTTCCAAAACTGAGTGCGCATGGGAAGACAAAACCACCGTTGTAGTCCGTATGTTCTCCAATAAGATTAACCCGACCAGGTGAAAAGAATATATCTGTTGCTGTTTTTTGATACGCTGCTTCGTAGGCAGACTTGAGTTGTTCTGTTGTCATAGTATCGTATTTATTGAATGGTTATTACCGCTTTATATAATCCTTTTGATGTAGCAGCGAGAGTATATTTTCCTTTTACGATAGCAGTTAATTAACCTGCGAAAGCGTGTTGCTAAGGTAGAAGGATTAAGAGATGGTTCATATCGCTTGCTATGAATGGACAAAGGTAATACTTTTTTATGAAATATGCAAATATTATAAATAAAAAAATGCAATTGGTATGGAATACTATCTTGATGGGTGTTAAAAAAACGCTGCCCGAATTACGGGCAGCGTGGTGAATAATTATCTAGAAATTAATTATTCGCAGTCTACGTTAGTAAAGGTAGCTTTGCTAGCGCCATCAGAAGCGAGCTCCAAGCAAGTATTCTCTTTGATGCCAGCAATATCAACAGTTTGATTTGCATCACCATTCCAACCTTCACCATTCTTGAAGATGATGTTGAGCTCAGCGCAGTTCTCAGTAACAACATACCAATCGCCCTCTTTGGTAGGAACAACCTCTTTACCATCACCACCTGTAGGCCATACCCATGCAGTAATAGTGTTGGTCCAAGCAGCAGGAACTTTAGCTTTTACAGTAATGTCTTTAGCCTCACCTGGCTCTTCTGGAGTAGTAGAACCCTCACCTTTCTCAATAAGAGTAACAGTAACTTTACCTACAGTACCCTTCTCAGAAACGAACTTGAAGTTTACAGAGTCACCTTGAGCAACGTCGCCTACGAACTCAATGTCAGCTTCTGGATACCAGTTTTCACCAGAACCATTAACATCAGTAGCTACGTTTACACCAGTGTTACCATAGAGTGCGTTGAGTTCGAAAGTAGCCTCAGCAGTCTTAGTAGCCTCACGGTAAACCCAATCACCACCACCGAATGGGTGTTTGAAAGCAGCTGTCTCGCATGGAACAGGTTTGATAACAGGGGTAGTAGCCCAAGCCTTAACATGGATATAAACTACATCACCATCAGCAACAGTTGTCAACTTAGGTTGACCTTGGTTCTCAAGTTCAAGAGTACCAACACCTTGCAAGATAACTACGTTATCCTCCTCAAGATCGTTCTCTGGATCCATGTTTTTACCCCATTGGTAAGACCAACCTGGAGCAACAGAAGGGTCAGAAGGAATAGCACAAACCTTGATTTGGATGCCATCGGTGTAATCAAAGGTATACGCTACCCAACGCTCGCTATCAGCGCCCTCTACTGCAGTAAACAAACGCTCAGTATTTTTCTCATTCCAATCAAAAGAACCTACAGCATAGCAACCAGCTGGAGTATCTTCTGGAACATAAAGAACTACGGTAGTTTGACCTGCAGCAGGTTTAGCTACTTCAGGGATTACCAACTCTTCTTCAACTGTAGTTGAATCGTTTACTGGAGGTACAATAGGACCTGGTTTTTCTTCACAAGCAGTGAAGATAGTTGCAGCTGCAAATAAAGCTGCGAAAATTTTAATTGCTTTCATTTTTTTTAAATTTGTTGGTTTAAAAAATTAATAATTTGGTGTTATATAATCATTGTAGATTATTAATATCCAGGGTTTTGTGTATAAACACCAGGGTTAGCCGTCATTACCCATTCAGGGATAGGGAATATGTTGACATGGTCATCGCGATAAGAAGGGTCGATAGGTGCGCCATCTTCATCTTTATCCATGAATTCCCACTCACCTTTAGCATACTTACCGAAGCGGATAAGGTCTTGACGACGGTGTCCTTCCCATGCCAACTCACGGCCACGCTCATCGAGCAATTCGTCGAGTGTGATGGTTGTATATGGTTCAAGACCAGCACGAGTGTGTACTTCGTTGATAAGTGCGAGAGCATCCGCAGTAGCAGCACCACCATTGAGACGCATCGAGCATTCTGCCTTCATGAGGAGGATATCTGCATAGCGATAGATTGGGAAGTCGCTATTAGCATGGTGCTCAATACCGAACTCTGGTTCAAACTTAACGAAGCGTGCTCCCTCGAATGAGTTAGCCTTGGTAGCATCAAGAATTTTAGTCACCTTAGGAGTGATAACAGCAGGCAATATACCTTGGTCGCCTACATTCTTGCTACCAGTATCGTACATGATGGTATCACCAGCCTCATCAAGAACAGCACCAACGAGCCATTGCGCTTTACGCTTGTCGTTGTCAGCATATTTGTTGTAGAAAGACTCGAGTGTACATGGACCATTCCATGGTGGGGTGAGCAAGCCATAAACGTCTTGGTGTACATAGTGGAGAGTAATCAAGTGGAACATATTACCCTTAGCATATTTTGCATCAAATACGACAGGGAAAATGATTTCAGGATTGTTGGTATTATTAGTTTTGAACACATTCATGTAGTTATTATCCAAAACGTAACCATATCCACCATTGATGATTGAGTCGCAGTATGCAGCACACTCTTTCCACTTAGCTTCTCCGCAATAACGCTCAGCATTAAGGTAAAGTTTTGCGAGGAGAGCGAATGCAACAGGGCGTGTCATAGAACCGTAACGAACGTCGTTGGTCAATTGTGGGATAGCAGCAAGCAACTCAGATTCGATGAATTGGAAAATCTCTTTGCTGGTGTATTGCTTTACCTCGTGTACACCATCATCGATTGTAGCATTGCCATAGAGGTCCATAGCTAGGAAGTGGTAGAAAGCACGAAGTGTTTTAGCTTCTGCTATACCAGCCCATGTAGCATCATCATAGAGAGATTCATCATCGCCCTTGATCATTTTGATATTATCAAGCACGTTGTTACATTTAGCAGTACCACCGTAAGCGAATGACCAACCATTGTTGATATCACGGGTATTGAAAACCCAAGTGTGTTGGTGCATTGCGATAGGTACTCCGTTGTCATACCAGTCAGTACCACGAGTTGGGATTACAACCTCATCTGTGGTATATTCTTGCATACTCCAATAACCCTCACGGTAAACATAACCGTATTCGCCAATCATTTGTGCATATGCATTAGCGATAAGGTTGGAGAATTGTTCAGGTGTAGTGAAGTAGTTGTCGCTAGTGACATCGCCGTACACCTCAGGCGTAAGATCTGTACATGCAGTTGTAAAGCACATAGCAGCCGCCAAGAAACCAAAAAATATCTTTTTCATATATATACAGTTTATATTAGATTAGAAACGGAATTGAACACCGAGGTTGAACGTACGTTGAGTTGGATAATAAGAACGACCATCGAAACCTGGAGTCAAACCAGACAAATTCACACTTGCAGGGTCATGACCTTGATAGCCAGTAATTGTGAAGAGGTTCTGTGCTGTGAATGAAATACGGATGTAGTTGATCCACTTAGAGAACTCCTCTGGCAGAGTTGGGGTATAACCAATTGTTAAGTCATTGAGTTTGAGGTAAGAAGCATCCTCGAGGTAGTAGTCAGACATTACACGTGTGAAGTTAGGTGCACCAGTACCATCTGTCTTGTTCCAAGCAGAGAGCAAGCAGTTTTCAACACCACGAGTTTGCTCGTAGAAGAAACGAGTTTCGTTGAAGTATGTACCACCAATTTGTCCACGGAAGTTAAGTCCGAAATCTAACCATTTGTAACGGAGGGTAGTATTCAAACCAAAGTTAACGTATGGTTGTGCATTTCCAATATAAGTTTTGTCAGACTCTTTAGGAGCTTTAGTGAGTGAACCATCTGCTTTGTAGTACCACATAGCACCCTTATCATCCAGACCAGCAGCACGGAAACCATAGTAGTTACCGATAGGTTGTCCTTCAGCAAGACGCATGGTGTTCACACCAGTAAGACCATCGCCACCTACACCACCGAGATCCATATATGTTTCTACGCCTTCTTGACCATACTTATCACCTGTGATACGAACCACCATGTTACGGTTCCAAGAAGCATTGAAGCTCATATCCCACTTAAGGTCTTTTTTCTCGATGAGTACACCATTCAATTGCAATTCCAAACCATAGTTGTGGATTTGTCCGTAGTTATCCCACATTTTTCCAAATGGGTATGGAGGCATTGGAACGTCGTACTCCCAGAGCAAGTCGGTAGTATTACGGAAGTAAGCATCCAACGATCCAGAGAAGCGGCTCTTGAATGCAGCGAAATCAAAACCGAGGTTGAACTCGTGTTTCTCCTCCCAACGGAGGTGCTCATTTACGTTAGAAGAAGGTCCCCAAGGTTGGATAAACTCACCATTACTGAAGAGGTAGTCACCACCAGGAGCTACACGCATAAGGTAGAGGTAGTGATCGCCTGGTTGGTTACCAGTAACACCATAACCGAGACGGATCTTCAACTCATTGAGTTGCTCGATATCAGCCATAAAGTCCTCGCCTTTGATATTCCAGCTACCAGAAATAGAAGGGAATACACCCCATTGTCCGAGCAATGGATCAGCTTTAGGACCGAACTTAGAAGAACCCTCGAAACGCACAGAAGCACTGAGGAAGTAACGCTCGTCATAGTTATACATTACACGAGCAAAGAAAGAAGCGAGTTTATCTTTGTACTTGTAGCTACCCATGTTAGCATATGTATCAGCACCTTCTTTCTTACCCTCACCCATACCGAGGTTGTTGTAGAGCAGGTCATCCAATGGGAATTTAGAGTTGAATGCATTAAATCCTTGGCTCAAACCAGTTTGGTAAGATTGACCGATCAAAGCTTGGAAAGCGTGGTCGTTCCATTGGTTGATATAGTGGAGTGTATTTTCCACAACTTGTTGTGTATAAGAGCCATATGATTGGGTAGCCACACCACCCTTACCTTCTACAGAACGAAGAGTAGATTTTTGATACTTACCATTCCAATCGTGGTTGTTTTGAATAGAATAGAAGGTAGAGAATTTCAAACCATCAATAATATTCAAAGTAGCACGTACACTACCCATGATAACTTGGTTCTTAGCATCGTTGGTAGTTTGCTCGATATCAGAGACTGGGTTCCAAGAGTAGAAGTTATCAGACTCGTAGTAACCACCATATTTGTCGAACTTAGGATTATCAGAATAGATAGGCATTGTTGGATTCGCACGAATAGCTTGGTTCAAGTTATCGTAGTTAGCCCAAGATTTTTCCACAGACGTATAAGAGAAGTCGTAAGCGAGTTCAAGACGTTTGTTGAGAGTCTTTTGGTTCGCAGCAAAACGAGCGTTAATCTCTTGGAAATCAGAGTTGATAACCATACCTTGAAGGCCGCGATAGCCGGCAGAAGCACGGAAGTTGAAATTCTCAGTACCACCAGAGATAGATACATTGTGAGTATGAGAAACTGGGGTGCGTGTAATAACCTTCATCCAATCGGTATCACCGCCCATATCAGCACCACGACCAGCAGCGACCATGTAAGCACGATACTCCTCAGCGGTCAATACACGTGGAGCATCAGCCATCACAGCAGTATTAACAGAACCGTTGTACTCAGCATGGAATTTACCATCTTTAGAACCACGCTTAGTAGTAATGAGGATGACACCTGCATTCGCGCGTGTACCATAGATAGCTGCAGCAGAACCATCCTTCAAGACATCAATAGACTCAATGTCGCTTGGGAGAACAGAAGAAAGGTCACCACCAGGAACACCATCGATAACGTAGAGAGGAGAAGCAGTACCACTCAAAGAACCTACACCACGAAGTTGTACGTTGTAGTTGTTTTGAGCAGGGTCATCACCACCATTTTTAATAATGGTAAGACCAGCCACTTTACCTTGGATAAGACCCATAGGGTTAGCTGTAACACCTTGGTTGAAGTCTTCAGCTTTTACGCTAGACACAGAACCAGTGATCTCTTTTTTGGTTTGTGAACCATAACCAACAGCCACAACTTCCTGAAGAGCTACAGCATCTTCAGCGAGTCTAACCACCATGCCGTCTTTAGCAGTAAGTGTTTGTGACGCAAAACCCATGTAGCTAATTTGGATTTGAGTACCTTCAGCTACATTTAACACGAAATTACCATCGAAATCTGTAATCACACCATTGGTAGTGCCGACTTCAACGACACTGGCGCCAATAACAGGAAAATCAGTGGCATCTTCCAAAACGGTACCTGTAATCTGAGCGTGCATTGTCAAAGAGAATGCAGCCATGAGTACAAGCAAAAATGTCTTGTTTTTCATCATTTTAAGTTAAATTTGTTAATAAAATATTGTTTTTAGTTGTTTATTTTTTGCCTTCTTTGATAAGGATTACACTAATGGCGCCGAGGATAAGGAGAACACCAGCAGCCACCAACATACCTACTTGCGAGCCCGCACATACATACTTAAGGATAGAACCACCAATCAATGCTGCCACGATTTGTGGTAGGCAGATGGTACAGTTGAACAAACCGAGGTAGTAACCCATATTGTCACCCTTGAGTGAGTTGGTTAAGATAGTGAAAGGCACAGCCAACATAGCTGCCCATGCTGCACCGATGAATGCATAAGACACGAGCAATAGCATGTGGTTGGTTACAAACAAGGTAGAAACAAATCCTAAAGCTCCCACAATCAAGGAGATAGCATATGCGCCCTTGTTATGGAAGTATTTCTCGAGAGTTGGCATAATCAATGCCCAAAGCATTGAACCAACCGCTTGAACAGCAAAGCAAACACCTACCCAGTTACCTGCATTTTGGAATGCAGGAGCAGCAGTATTAATACCATCCCAGCCAAAGCATTGGGTAGCGATAGCACCATTGGAATAGGTCCACATAAAGAGAAAAGCAGCCCAACAGAAGAACTGCACCAAACCAACTGTCCAGAAGGTAGAAGGTGCGTTGATGAGCAGTTTGATAAAGCTTGGATCCTCTTTCTTCTCGTCCTTCTTGGTATCAAGTCCATGGAACTTAGCATATTCCTCTGGATTCAACTCTTTGACAGTCACGAAGGTATAAAGTACGCAGAGCATCAAAATAGCTGCACCAATATAGAAACTCCATTTCACAGAGTCTGGAATAACGCCTTCAGGAGCGGTATTAGCGATACCAACCCAAGTAAAGAGGATTGGGAAGATATAACCAGCGAGTGAGCCCGCATTGCAGAGGAATGATTGGATAGAATAAGCGAGACCTTTTTGCTCCTCGTTCACCATATCGCCGACCATCATCTTGAATGGTTGCATAGCAATATTAATAGAGGTATCCAAGAACATGAGTGAGAAGAGTCCAAACCACATGGCTGCGTTAAGACCGAGGAAGAGGGACTGTGTAAAGGTAAAGTTACCTGCATTAGGCAGAAGTAACATAACCGCCACAGCGATAAGCGCACCTACTATAAGATAAGGTTTGCGACGACCAAGTACATTCCAAGTCTTGTCGGAATACTTACCCACGAGAGGTTGCACGATCATACCCATCAGAGGAGGGAGTACCCAGAAGAATGAAAGTTGATGAGGATCAGCGCCAAGAGTGGCAAAAATACGAGAGATGTTTGCACTCTGAAGTGCGTAAGCGATTTGGACACCAAAAAATCCAAAACTGAGGTTAAATAGCTGTCCAAAGGACAAGTTGCGTTTTTCTGTCATGACATGTATTTTTCAAAATCGGCTGCAAAGATACTACTTATTTTTCACGTGCGCAAGAGAGAGAATAAAAAAAAATAAAAATATCAGCGCAAACGTTTGCAAATAGACACAATATCAGTTTACACCATATATTCAGCCACACGACAAAGCCAACAGGAAAAGTAAAAGGAAAGTAGGGTATCGTGATGAAATTATAACGATATGATACCACGAATAACTAAGTAATAACTAACTAATCACTAAGTAATCACTAACTAATCACTAAGTTAAGAAAAGTAAAAGTAAAATGTAGATTTTATCGTTGAAATCGGGGTTTTTAAAACATAATCGCAGATATTATCAAAAAAAATAGATGTAAACCTTAAAGTATATATAAGCCCACAATAGATTTATATGAGAAGAAAAACTTTCGAAGTCTGAGTTTTGATTATTAGATAGTTACAGAAAAATCTCAAAAAAAAACATCTTTTTTAATAAAAAGATTTGTGCATATGAAAAAAAAGTTGTACTTTTGCAGATGTTTTAACAAAATTATCTTATAGTATGAAAACAAGTTATTTATTTGCGCTACTCATGTTTTGCACCATTATGATTGGGTGCGAACCTATCCAAAACGAAGATTCGAACAACGACAATAATTCGACAGACACGATCCCCACACAAACAGATACGATACCAGATTCTGAGCAAGTGGATCCCAATCTGGAGAAAGCATTGCAGTTGGACAGTACATTCACTCGCAAAAGGGCAGGTACAGCTTCAGGAAAGGACTTGGCCGAGATATCGGGCATGGTGTGTAGTCGTGTAACTCCGGGATATATGTGGGTGCAAGGCGATGACACTTATAAAGTACGTGCCATGACGCCAGAAGGTGATTTTTCGACAACCATTAAGTTGCATGATACATATCGCGATTGGGAAGGATTGAGTGGCGGCGTGTACAACGATACAAACTACTTGTTTGTCGGAGTATTTGGTGACAACGGTTTAAGTTACAAGGATGATTACTATATATATTACTTTGCTGAGCCAGAAGTTGTGGATGGCGAGGTGAAAGTAGAAAAGAGAATTATTCACTTTGGTTACCCAGACCACAAAGCACACAATGCAGAGGTGATTATGTATGACAATGTGGAGGAGAAGATTTATATTGTGGACAAGTGGAATACATTCAACAGCACAGGTATGGTGTACAGCATGCCATTTAGTACAGACATGAATTTGGACACGATGCAAGTGCTGACAGAGGAATGTCAATTGGGTGGTAGCGATATGTATGTACCATCAATTGACGGGAAAAAAGTTGGTTTATTCCAGAACCCTACCGGAGGTGATATTTCTCCAGATGGTAAATACATAATGATTAAAAATGAAGCATTTATGTTGATTTGGACTCGTGAAAGTGTAGATGGTCAGTTTGTGAGCGTAGGTGAGACCTTGGCTCGCAGTCCAAAGAAAGTGACAGCCTACAAAAAAGAGCCACAAGGAGAAGCAATCGCATGGCTGGATAGCACCACCTGCTACACCACTAGCGATGTATATAGTAGCGATGTGGCTCCAATATGGATGTATACAAGATCAACAATGGAATAATCATCATTGGTAACAACCCCAATTTACTAGAATAAAAGGAAAGAAAAAGCTCTGTTCTATGACACGACATGAACAACTGATTGAAGCACTACAACATCATTTTGGATTTGATTCGTTTAAAGGGAATCAAGAAGCAATTATCAACAATCTTATGGATGGCAAAGATACGTTTGTATTGATGCCAACAGGTGGAGGAAAAAGTCTTTGTTACCAACTGCCATCGCTATTGATGGACGGTGTGGCGATTGTAATTTCTCCGCTGATTGCGTTGATGAAGAACCAAGTGGATGCTATGCGTAACTACTCGGAGGAGGATGGTGTGGCGCACTTCTTGAACTCATCGTTATCACGCCCTGAGATTCACGCAGTAAAGGCTGATGTATTGAGCGGCAAGACGAAGTTGCTGTATGTAGCTCCTGAATCGCTGAATAAAGATGAGAATGTGGACTTCTTGAAAGATGTAAAGATCTCGTTCTATGCCGTGGATGAGGCGCATTGTATCTCGGAATGGGGACACGATTTCCGTCCAGAGTATCGCAGGATTCACCCCATCGTGGAGCGTATTGGTAAGGCACCAATCATTGCATTGACTGCAACTGCAACACCTAAGGTGCAAAGCGATATCCAGAAAAACTTGGATATGATGGATGCGACGGTATTTAAGTCGTCGTTTAATCGTCCGAATTTGTATTACGAAGTACGCGAGAAGACGGACGATGTGGATAAAGATTTGGTACGCTATATCCGGAGTATGAATGGCAAATCGGGTATTGTGTATTGTTTGAGCCGCAAGACCGTAGAGGAGTTAGCAGAGACATTGCGCGTGAATAATATCCCATCGTTGGCTTATCATGCAGGCATGGATGCTGCTACTCGCAGCGCTAATCAGGATGCGTTCTTGATGGAAAAAGTACAGGTGATTGTAGCGACTATCGCATTTGGTATGGGTATTGACAAGCCAGATGTGCGCTTTGTGGTGCATTATGATATACCAAAATCATTGGAAGGCTATTACCAAGAGACTGGTCGTGCGGGTCGCGATGGTGGCGAGGGACAATGTATCTGCTTCTATTCGCCCAAAGATATTGAGCGCTTGAGGAAATTCCAACAAGGCAAGCCTGTGTCGGAGCAGGAGATTAGCAATCAATTGCTGTTTGAGACGCAGTCGTATGCAGAGAGTTCGATTTGTCGTAGAAAATTGCTATTGCACTATTTTGGTGAAGACTATAAGAAGGACGACTGCGGAAGTTGCGATAACTGCCGTAAGACATATAAGATGGTGGATGCGACAGAGTTGCTCGGTTTGATCTTGGAGACTATTCATCAATTGAACGAGAAATTCCGTGCGGAACATATTGTGGATATTATTCGCGGAAAAGAGTCGGCTGGAGTGTTGGCCTATAAGCATACAGAATTGGAGAACTTTGGTTGTGCAGAAGACGAGAGCGAATCAAACTTGCACGCAATGATTCGCCAAGCGATGGTGACAGGTTATATAAAGAAAGATATTGAGTCGTACGGCGATCTGAAACTCACCTCTGCTGGTAAGAAATTTATGAAACGTCCAACGATGTTTGAGGTACCAATTGAGGTAAAGAACGACGAAGAGGATGGTGATTTGAGTGCAGGTGTAGCAGGTTGTGCGGCAGCGGATGATGTATTGTTCTCCATCTTAAAGGATTTGCGTAAAAAAATCAGCAAGAAGATGAATGTGCCTCCGTTTGTAATCTTCCAAGATAGCAGTTTGGAGGCAATGGCTACAACCTATCCTATCACAGTTGAGGAATTACAAAATATACCTGGCGTAGGTGTGGGCAAAGCTAAGCGCTATGGCGATGAGTTTATCCGCGTGATTAAGGAGTATGTAGAGGAAAATGAAGTGATTCGTCCAGAAGATTTGCGCGTACGCACTGTGGCAAAGAACTCTGCACGTAAGATTGCGATTATTCAAGCGATAGATCGCCGCGTGGCATTGGACGACTTGGCTGAGCGTTTGGGTATGTCAATGGAGGAGATGCTGGAGGAGATTGAAGCCATTGTATATTCGGGTACAAAATTGAATATCAAGTACTTTATTGAAGAAGTGGTCGATCCAGATGAGGAGGCAGATATTTATTATTACTTCCGTCATGCAGAAAATGATAGCATCAAATTGGCAATGGAGGAGCTCGGCGAAGATGACTATGACGAGATCAATGTGCGACTGGTGAGAATTAAGTTCCATAGTGAGTTGGGTAATTAGACCGCTGCGCTGTTAGAAGTTAGACCGTTTTACTGTTAGACCGCTGACGCTGTTAGATATGAGAAAGGGTGAGATAGATATTATCACATTGGGTTGCTCGAAGAATTTGGTGGATGCAGAGCGATTGATGCGCCAATTGGAATTGGCAGGACATCGCTGTGTGCATGACTCAGCAGCACCTGAAGGTGAAATAGCTATCATCAATACCTGTGGATTCATCGGGGATGCTAAAGAAGAGAGTATCGATATCATCCTGCAATTTGCAGAACGGAAGACAAAAGGCAAACTGCGCAAATTATATGTAATGGGGTGTTTATCACAGCGTTATAGAGAAGAATTGCCTATTGAAATTCCTGAGGTGGATAAATGGTTTGGGAAGTTTGATTACCTTGGAATCGTTGAGGAGGTTGGGCGATTAGGCGATAAGGCAATTGGGCGATTAGGCGCGGATTATGAGCGTTCGCTCACAACACCAAAGCATTATGCGTATTTGAAGATTGCAGAGGGATGTAACCGGTATTGTTCGTATTGCGCCATACCGCTAATTACTGGGAAATTCACCTCTCGCAGGATGGAAGATGTATTGAACGAAGTACGTTGGTTGGTTAGCGAAGGTGTCAAGGAGTTGAATGTGATAGCACAAGATTTATCTAGTTATGGATTAGACCTTTACGGCGAACATCGTTTGGCACAACTGATAGATGAGATGGCGCAGATTGATGGCGTGGAGTGGATTAGATTGCATTATGCCTACCCTACGGATTTTCCATATGACATTTTGCCTGTGATGGCCAAACATAAGAATGTGTGCAAATATATGGATATCGCATTGCAGCATTGTTCGGGCAATGTGTTGGAAAAAATGCGTCGCCATATTACTTGTGAGGAACAAAATGCCTTGATTGAACGTATTCGGCAGGAGGTGCCAGGTATATGTATCCGCACAACATTGCTAGTAGGACACCCCGGAGAGACGGAGAAGGATTTTGATGAGCTATGCGATTGGGTAAAAAAAATGCGCTTTGATCGTATGGGAGCGTTTGCTTATAGCGAGGAGGAAGGCACTTTTGCTGCGCGGCACTATGTTGATGATATTCCACAAGAGGAGAAAGAACGTCGCGTGGAAACTCTGATGTCTATACAACAAGAGATTTCCGCGGAGATTTTGAGCCAGATGGTAGGTACAAAACAACGTGTGGTGATTGATAGAGAGGAGACGGAGTATTACGTTGGACGTACCCAATACGATTCGCCAGAAGTGGATTGCGAAGTGCTAATAGGGAAAGCGGATATCAAGAATCGGGAATTAGGAGTCAACAATTTGGAAATTGGAAAGTATTACGACGTAACAATCATAAAATCAGAGGATTTTGACCTCTACGCAACATTATGAAAACAAAAGACCTTATCCAACACATCGCCACATCTACCTCTATGACCAAGACGCATACGGAGGAATTGCTGGATGCAACGGTGGCAGTGTTGCAAAAAGAACTGCTTGCAGGAAAGAGTGTGCAATTGCAAAATTTTGGTACATTGGAAATGCAACGTAAAAATGCACGCACTATAGTACATCCAAAAACTAAGGAACGTACAACCATACCAGAGAAGATGCAATTGAGTTTCAAGGCAAGCAATACCATCAAAGAACAACTGAAAAACACATAGGATATGGCTAACGAAAAACTTACATGGCTCGAACTGCGCAAAGCAGTGGCAGAATATGCACATATTTCCGAACAAGAATCGGGACAGTTTCTCAATGCCCTATTGGATGGTATTGTAGAAGGTCTAAAAAATGATAAACAAGTAAAAATCAAAGGATTAGGCAGTTTTTCACTTAAAGCGACTGCTCCGCGTAAGAGCGTGAATATAGCAACTGGTGAAACCTTTATTATAGAAGGATATAATAAACTGACTTTTACTGCAGAATCGATGCTTAAGGAAAGCGTTGAGAAACGCCTTGAGCAACCACCAACAGGAGCTGTACTATCTGAATTGAATAACGATCCATTGAAGAAATTAGGCGAACAAGCCGATGAAATTGTAGATATCTTAGCAGAATTGGGACAAGCAGTAAACGAACAATCAACCGATGGTGTGGACGTAGAAGAAGTTACAACAGTGCCGGAAGTTCCAACGAAAGAAGTTGAAATACCTATACCAGCCCCTGCAGAAGAGCCAGCAAAGGAGTCTACAGAGCAAGTAGAGCCAATTGTGAAGCCTACACCTATGCACAAACCTACTTGCAAATGCCATAGATGGGTATGTTGGGTGATCTTTGCAGTCATATTATTGGGAATTGTAGGAACAGGATTCTACTTCCGTGAAACATTGATACAATGGTGGCAATGCGTACAAGAGTGTCAGCAAGTGCCAGAGGAAGTGATAGAAGAACCCGTGGTAGTTCCATTGGCTGACCAACCACGGGAATATGTGAACTTTATCGGCATTGAGCGTGTGGGGCAAAATAGTCGTTTGGCATGGATAGCTTATAAGTATTACGCACAAAAAGACCTTTGGGTATTTATCTATGAAGCCAATCGCGATATCATTTCCGACCCTTGTTATGTGCGTCCTGGTCAGTATATTCGCATTCCAGAATTGGATGAGAAATACCGCAATCTCTATGATCCAGAACTAAAGCAACTGGTTGATAGTTTGGCAATTGAGTACTTAAAATAAAAGTTTAATTTTTAGAGTTTAGAGACTCAATATTTTGAACGAAGACGTTATCCATATTCATAGAGCACGCACTCACAATCTTAAGGACATTACCGTAGATATTCCACGCAACAAACTGGTGGTCATCTCGGGCGTCAGTGGTAGCGGCAAATCATCTTTGGCCTTCGACACTCTGTTTGCCGAAGGTCAAAGGCGTTATGTAGAGAGTCTTAGTTCATATGCGCGTCAGTTTCTTGGACGCATGCAGAAACCTGATGTAGATTTTATTGATGGTATTCCGCCCGCTATAGCCATTGAGCAAAAGGTCACTAATCGTAATCCACGCAGTACAGTGGGTACGGTAACAGAGATTTACGAATACCTAAAACTACTTTTCGCTCGTGCAGGAAAAACAATATCACCTATTAGCGGGCAGGAAGTGAAACGCCACAGTATCCACGATGTAGTGGAATGCCTGCGTCAACAACCAGATGGAACGAAAGTAATGTTGCTCTCACCTATCGTAGCGGATAATGTTACAGAACAATTGGCAATCTGGCAGCAACAAGGTTTTTCACGTCTCTATCATTTTAACGAGGATCATACTGGAGAAGTGTTGCGTATCAACTCTAATCATTCGACATCAGAAATAGGGTGTTCAACCTATTTGTTGGTTGATCGAATTGTGGCTAATGGAGAACAAAGTACCCTAAACCGTTTTGCAGACTCTGTGCAAACCGCATTTTTCGAAGGGAAGGGCGAATGTAAATTAGCAATACAATTGCCTAATTCAAATGATCAACACATTGAGACATTCTCGCAACGTTTTGAGGCAGACGGTATTACGTTTGTGGAATCCACTGAACACTTATTTGATTTTAATAATCCGCTTGGAGCATGCCCTACCTGTGGAGGATATGGGAATGTGATTGGCATTGATCCTGATTTAGTGGTACCCGACAAGACAAAAACCATTTATGAGGGCGCTATTGCCTGCTGGCGAGGAGAGAAAATGAGTCAATGGAACGAGGCATTGATATACACAGCGGATAAGTTCGATTTTCCCATCCACACACCATTCTATGCACTCAGCGAAGAGCAAAAGCAATTGCTATGGCTAGGAAATGAGTATTTTCACGGTTTGAACGACTTTTTTCACGAGCTAGAAAGCAAACAATATGCAAAAATTCAATATCGCGTGATGCTCAGTCGCTATCGTGGTAAAGCAATATGTCCAGATTGTCTCGGTAAGCGTCTACGCAAAGAGGCGGAATATGTATTGGTAGAAGGTAAATCTATCACGGAACTCTGCCAAATGCCTATTGATAGTTTACAATTAATCGTTGATGCTTGGCAACTGCCTGAAGCATTTGCTCCTTTACTTTTAGAAATTCGCTCTCGTCTCCAATTTATGCAAGATGTGGGGTTAGGATATTTAACGCTCAGTCGAATGTCAAGCACATTGTCGGGCGGAGAAGGCCAGCGTATCAACTTAGCCAAATCATTGGGTAGTAGTTTAGTGGGATCACTCTATGTATTGGATGAACCAAGTATTGGTTTGCATCCACGTGACACACAGCGATTGATTCATGTGCTGAAGCAACTACGTGACCTTGGTAATACGATTGTGGTTGTTGAGCACGATGATGAGATACAAAAAGCAGCAGATTACACCATCGAGATAGGACCAAAAGCAGGTAAACATGGAGGAGAGGTAGTGTATGCAGGTGCACCTAAGATAGAGAAATTCACCTACTCTATTCCTGCAATCCGTCGCACATGGAATAACTATATTGAGATTATAGGTGCCACAGAAAATAATCTAAAGAATATCAATGTCCGTTTTCCGCTGAATGTGATGACGGTAGTGACGGGTGTCAGTGGTAGCGGCAAATCATCGCTTATTACAAAGGTACTCTACCCTGCATTGAAGAAACATTATGGCGGCATCGCAGAACGAACAGGCGATTTCGGCAGTCTGCGTGGTAGTTTGCACCTGATTCATAACGTGGAGTTTGTTGACCAAAATCCACTGACCAAATCTTCACGCTCGAACCCAGTAACCTACCTCAAGGCATATGACGAAATTCGCAAACTTTATGCCGACCAACAACTCAGTCGCCAGATGGGCTTTACCCCTGCGCATTTCTCGTTCAATACTATGGGTGGACGTTGTGAAGCATGCCAAGGAGAGGGTAAGGTGACCATTGAAATGCAGTTTATGGCAGATATCACGTTGGAATGCGAGCATTGCCATGGTAAGCGATTCAAACAAGATGTTTTAGAAGTACTCTACCGAGAAAAGAGCATTTACGATATTCTAGAAATGACTGTCAATCAGGCTATTGAGTTTTTCTCAGAGGATCCTGTATGCAAGAAGATTGTCAATCGCCTACGTCCATTGCAAGATGTAGGTATTGGCTATGTGAAATTAGGTCAAGCAGGTAGTACATTGTCTGGTGGAGAGAGTCAGCGTGTAAAATTGGCTTCTTTCTTGGCACAGGAGAATGCTAGTCCTACGCTCTTTATTTTTGATGAGCCTACTACAGGTTTACACCACCATGATGTGACTACTTTGCTGAAGGCACTAAACGCATTGATTAGCAGGGGTCATACTGTATTGATTATAGAACATAATCCATCGGTTATCTTGTCGGCAGACCATATTATCGACCTTGGCAAAGAGGGCGGTGACTTGGGTGGTTATATCGTAGCCGAAGGCACTCCTGAAGATATTATGCAAAGCTCCGAAAGTTATACTGGTAAAGCGTTGAACGATTTGAGAGATAGTTTTATATAACAATCTAAACAATGAAGAAAGTTATTTTATGTGTACTTATTGCGTTTGCATATCTTAGTAATTTATATGCGACTGACCACATGGCTGCTACTGTAGCGATTGCTCCAGATGTAAAAGGTCCGGTAAAAAAGGTAACAAGCATTATTAAAACTGAACAAGACGGAATGCTTGATATGATGTATGGTATGAGTAAACTCCCCTCTCCAGAAATTAAATACGTATTTTGGTATGATTCTATCGGGAGACTAACTGAATATGCGACTTATCCAGGTCCACATATCGATGGTCATGTCTATCAATACTATAATAATGAGATGGCTATAAGTTATCGTTACAACGAAGATGGATTTATTCGAGGTTCTTTTAAACAATTGTTTTATGATTCACTCGGGAATCAAATTTCTTCTAGAACTTATAAAGATGGTAAATTCTTTTGCGCTGATTCTACAATCTACAATACCCAAGGGCTTAAAATAGAACATTATGACACAGCATTCAAAAGTGACTCGATGGTGCTTACATATAGTTACGAATATGATTCTATTGGTAGATTAATTACAGTTAATCGCAAAAATGAACATATTTTTACTATCGAGTATCACCCAAATGGTAATTATACAGAACATCACTCTGAAAAAATCAAAAATACAATCAAAGCATGGGAACAAAAATATGTCCTAGATAATAAAGGACAAATTATTAAGATACAAGCAAAAGATTCATGGAGTAAATTTACAAAATATGATCACCATGGCAACTGG